>DATEXR010000240.1 GCA_035256765.1 Candidatus Deferrimicrobiaceae bacterium
AAAAATGGCGGGGTGGACGGGACTTGAACCCGCGGCCTCCGGCGTGACAGGCCGGCGTTATAACCAGCTTAACTACCACCCCGAAACGAAGGCGACTGGTAGGCGGAACAGGACTTGAACCTGTGACCCTCGCCTTGTAAGGGCGATGCTCTACCATCTGAGCTATCCGCCCGCAAAATCCCGATGAACAGGACATCCTAAAATAGCAAATGGTTCGCGCAGATGTCAACGCGAATCGGGAAAACACCGACCTTGCCGTCTGCTACTATGGGGGTCATGAAGATCGCCCTGCTCGGCGCAATGGGGTTCGTCGGACAGTCCGCGGCCCGGGAACTCGCCGGACGAACGGACGTTGCGGAACTCCTCCTCGTGGACTACAACATCCGGGAGGTGAAGAAGTTCGCCAGGGCCTTGTCCCCGAAGTGCCGGTGGGCGATGGCCGACGTCGGGCGCGCCCCCGACCTCGAGCGGCTCCTGGACGACGTCGACGCGGTGGCGAACGCCGTGGGGCCGTGCGCGGAGTACGAAAAGGGGGTCTTCCTCACGTGCGCGCGGTCGAAGCGGCCCGTGGCGAGCATCGGGGACGGCGTCCTCTCCGGCGATGACCGCAGGGAGATCCACGATGCCTTCCGCCGCGCGGGGGCCGGAGCCGTCTCCGGGTGCGGCCTTTTGCCCGGCTGGACGGACCTGCTGGCCGCCCACTTCCTCCCGACGGCGGTCGGGAAACGGTTCTCCCGCGGGGGCGGCGGAACGTTCCTGTTCTGTTCCCCGGACCGGTTCGGCGGCTACGCCTTCTTCCGCCGGATCGCCCGGGAAATCGGACGTCCCTCGGCCTCCCCGCCCCGCGCTCCCGTCGGCAGATACTTCGAGGCGGGGGAAGGACGGGTGATCGGTTTTCCGGAAGGGAAGCCGGCCGGGATCTGCAAGGGGATCGCCGGCGGTTTCGGGGTGTTCGGAGCCGTGGGGAGGGAGATGTCCGCCGCGTTCCTGTTCTGGCTCCGCCGGTCGTTGCGGCCGGCGGAGGGGACCCCCGCAGCCGCCGCGGGGGTGTGCCCGGCGGGCGAAGGACACAAGGGGTACGCGGCCATTAGCGACCCGGACGGGCGGGTCGCCGGGACGGTGCTCGCCGAAACCGTCCTGCTGCTGGGCCGGGAACGGGGAAATCGGAACGGCCTCCTGCCGCTCCCCGAGATCCTCGGAAGGGAGGAGGCCGCGCGAATCGCCTCGTCCTGCAACGCAACCGTTACGGTGGACCCGCCGGAACAATCCTAATGGCGCACCACGTCCCCGCCTTCCCCCTTCGGGGCGGCCGGGGGCGGCTCCGGAACCGGCTCCGATTCCGGAACTTTTACCGTCTCGGGCATTTCGATGGCGGCGGAGATCACCTCGTCCATGTGCCGGACGAAGATGACCTTCACGTTTTTCTTGATCTTCGCCGGGATCTCGGCGAGATCCTTCTCGTTCTCGGCGGGCAGGATCACCGTCTTGATCCCGCCCCGATGGGCCGCCAGCAGCTTCTCCTTCACCCCGCCGATGGGCAGGACGCGCCCCCGCAGGGTGATCTCCCCCGTCATCGCCAGGTCGTTGCGCGCGGGGACGCGCAACAGCGCGGAAGCGAGCGCCGTCGCCATCGTGATCCCCGCCGAGGGACCGTCCTTGGGGATCGCCCCTTCCGGCACGTGGATGTGGATGTCGATCTTCTGGTAGAAGTCCTTCTCGAGGCCCATGATCTCCGCGCGGGTGCGGATGTAGGAGAGCGCCGCGTGCGCGGACTCCTGCATCACCTCGCCGAGCTTCCCGGTGACCTTCAGGTTCCCCTTCCCGGGCATGATCGCCGCCTCGATGAGGAGAAGCTCTCCGCCGAACTCGGTCCATGCGAGCCCCGTCGCCAGGCCGATCTGCCTCTTGTCCTCCGCCTCGCCGTACCGGTACCTCGTGACCCCCAGGTACCGGCGCACCGACTGCGGGGTGATCCGGACCTTCCCCGGCCCCTTCTCCTTGACGAATTCCCGCGCGACCTTCCGCAGAATGGAGGCCATCTCCCGTTCCAGGTTCCGGACCCCCGCTTCCCGGGTGTAGTACCGGATCACGAAGAGAATCGACGAGCTGGAAAAGGTGATCCTGTCCGCCGGCAGCCCGTGCTCCTCCATCTTTTTCGGGAGGAGATGGTCGATGGCGATGTGCAGTTTCTCCACCTCCGTGTAGCCGGGGATCCGGATGATCTCCATCCGGTCCTGCAGGGGCGGAGGGATGCCGTAGAGCATGTTCGCCGTCGTGATGAACATCACGTCGGACAGGTCGTAGTCGACGTCCAGGTAATGGTCGTTGAACGAGTTGTTCTGCTCGGGGTCGAGCACCTCGAGGAGGGCCGCCGAGGGGTCCCCCCGGAAGTCCATCGACATCTTGTCGACCTCGTCGAGCAGAAACACGGGGTTGACCGTACCCGCCTTCTTCATCTGCTGCATGATCTTCCCGGGGAGCGCCCCGATATAGGTCCTCCGGTGCCCCCGGATTTCCGCCTCGTCGCGAACGCCTCCCAGGGACATGCGGACGAACTTCCGCTCCGTCGCCCGCGCGATCGACTTGGCGAGGGAAGTCTTCCCCACCCCCGGCGGGCCCACGAAGCAGAGGATCGGCCCTTTCAGCTTCGTCACCAGCTTGCGGACCGCGAGGTACTCGAGAATCCGCTCCTTGACCTTTTCCAGGCCGTAGTGGTCCTCGTTCAGGATCCGCTCCGCGATCTCGATGTCGAGCTTGTCCTCCGTGCGCTCCTGCCAGGGGATCGAGATGAGCCAGTCGACGTAGTTCCGGCTGACGGTGGCCTCCGCCGACATCGGCGACATGAGACGCAGCTTCTTGATCTCCTTCTCGGCCTTCTGCTGCGCCTCCTTGCCCATCTTCTTCTTCTTGACCTTCTCCTCGAGCTCGTCGAGCTCCGTTCGTCCCTCGTCCCCCTGCCCGAGCTCCTTCTGAATGGCGCGCATCTGCTCGTTCAGGTAGAACTCCCGCTGCGTCCTTTCCATCTGCTTCTTGACGCGCCCGCGGATCCGCCTCTCGATCTCGAGAATCTCGATCTCCCCCTCGAGGAGGGACAGCAGCTTCTCCATCTGTTCTCTCGTCGTCGGAAGCTCCAGGACCGACTGCTTGTCCGCCAGCTTGATCGGCAGGTGGGCGGCCACGGTGTCGGCGAGCTTCGCCGGGTCGTCCAGGGACCCGAGCTGCGTCAGCACCTCGACGGGGATCTTCTTGCTGAGCTTCGCGAAGTTCTCGAAGGAGGAGACGACGTTCCGGACCAGCGCCTCGGCATGGGCCCCCCCGAACCGCTCGACCGGGTACTCCTCGACGCTCCCCTGGAAATATTGGTCGTTCGGCAGGTAGTGGAGGAGCCGCGCCCGGAACCGCCCGTCGACCAGGGCCTTGACCGTGCCGTCGGGGAGCTTCAGGATCTGGACGATGTGCGCGACGGTCCCGATGCGGAAGATGTCCTCCTCCCCGGGCTCGTTCGTCGAGGCGTCCTTCTGGGCGGCGAGGAAGATGAGCCGGCCCTGCGCGAGCGAGGCGTCGAGGGCCGCGATCGACCGGTCCCTTCCGATGAAAAGAGGAACCACCATGTGCGGGAACACCACGATGTCCCGCAACGGGAGAAGCGGGAGGATCCTCTTCCTGTCTTCCATACACCCTCCGCGTCGAACCTGCGCCCCCGGACGGGGGCCGGATCCGTCCGGGTCCGTTTACGCCAGTTCGGCCTTCTTCCCCTGCACGATTTCGGGAGGCACCTTGCCGCCGACGACGTCTTCGGTGATGATGCACTTCTTGATGTTGTTCTGGGAAGGGATGTCGTACATGACGTCCAGCATGATGTGCTCGAGGATGGAACGGAGCCCCCGAGCCCCCGCCTTGCGCCCGATCGCCTGCTTCGCGATGGACCGCAACGCGTCTTCGCTGAACTCGAGCTTCACGTTTTCGAACTCGAAGAGCCGCTGGTACTGCCGTACGAGCGCGTTCTTCGGCTTCGTGAGGATCTGGACCAGCGCATCCTCGTCGAGCTCGTGCAGCGTGGCCATCACCGGGAGGCGACCCACGAACTCGGGAATGAGTCCGAAGCGGATCAGGTCCTCCGGCTGCACCGCTTCGAGGAGCTTGCCGATGTTCCTCTCCGAGCGGGAGACGATGTCGGCCGCGAACCCCATCATCTTCTTCGTGGTCCGCCGTTCCACGATCCCGTCGAGCCCGATGAACGCCCCCCCGCAGAGGAAGAGGATGTTTCCCGTGTCGACCTTGATGAAGTCCTGCTGCGGATGCTTGCGGCCGCCCTTGGGGGGGACATTCGCGATCGTCCCCTCCAGGATCTTGAGCAGCGCCTGCTGGACCCCCTCGCCGGACACGTCCCTCGTGATCGACGGATTCTCCGACTTCCGGGCGATCTTGTCGATCTCGTCGATGTAGACGATCCCCTTCTGGGCCTTCTCCACGTCGTAGTCGGAAGCCTGCAGGAGGCTCAGGATGATGTTCTCGACATCCTCCCCCACGTATCCGGCCTCGGTGAGCGTGGTCGCGTCCGCGATCGTGAACGGGACGTTCAGGATGCGGGCCAGCGTCTGGGCCAGAAGGGTCTTCCCGCTTCCCGTGGGACCGAGCAGGAGGATGTTCGACTTCTGGAGCTCGACCCCGTCGCCCGCGCGCGTCTCGACCCGCTTGTAATGGTTGTATACCGCGACGGAGAGGATCTTCTTGGCCCGCTCCTGCCCGATCACGTATTCGTCGAGGATCTTCTTGATTTCCGTGGGTTTCGGGAGCCGGCGCCGCTTCTCCTCGAGGGAATCATCGACTTCGTACTCTTCGGTGATGATGTCGTTGCAGAGTTCCACGCATTCGTCGCAGATGTACACGGTCGGACCGGCGATGAGCTTGCGGACCTCGTTCTGAGCCTTTCCGCAGAACGAGCACACCAGCATGTTGGCCTTATCGTTGATTTTCCGGGTCAATGTCGCCTCCGTCAGTCTACGAGCGGTCTTGCGGGCAACGACCTCTTCTCCACCACCGTATCGATTATACCATAGGTCCTCGCCTGCTCCGCCGACATGAAAAAGTCGCGCTCGGTGTCCGCAGCGATCCGGGAAAGGGGCTGTCCCGTGTGCTTGGAGATGATTTTATTGAGCTCCTCGCGCATCCTGAGGATCTCCCGGGCGTGGATCTCGATTTCGGTGGCCTGTCCCTTCGCCCCCCCCATCGGCTGGTGGATCAGGACCCGCGCGTTGGGCAGCGCCGTCCGTTTCCCGGCGGCCCCTCCGGCCAGCAGCACCGCGGCCATCGACGAGGCCTGCCCGATGCACACGGTGGCCACCTGCGGCTTGATGAACTGCATGGTGTCGTAGATGGCCATCCCCGCCGTCACGTACCCCCCGGGGGAGTTGATGTACAGGTTGACATCCTTGTCCGGGTCATCCGCCTCGAGAAACAGCAGCTGGGCGATCACCAGGTTGGCGACTTCGTCGTCGATGCCGCTGCCGATGAATACGATGCGGTCCTTGAGCAGCCGGGAATAGATGTCGTAGGACCGCTCGCCGCGGCTGGTCTGCTCCACAACAATGGGCACGAGGTTCATCCCGCCACCTCCTCCTTGGCAACGGCGCTCGCGAGCAGGTAGGCCATCACCTTTTTGTCCAGCAGCCGGTTGCGCAGGTTGTCCATCCGCTCCTCGTCCCCGTACATCTCCCGGATCTTCTCATACTCGATCCCGGACCGGGCCGCCATTTCCTTCAGCTCCGCCTCGATCTCGGAGTAGGGTACGTCGATCCCCTCCTTCTCCGCGATCACCGCGAGGAGGAGGGACAGGCGGACCGACCGCTCGGCGTTCGGCGCGAACCTCTCTTTCATCTTTTCGAAATCCAGGCTCACTTTCTTTAGGTCGATCCCCTGGGAAACGAGCCGGCTCGCGGTATCCTCGATCATGGAGACGATCTCCCGGTCGACAAGGGTTTTGGGAACCTCGAAGGAATTTTTCTCCAGCAGACCCTGCCGGATCTGTTCCTCCATGCCGCCCCTCGCCGCCTCCTTCGCTTCCTGGACCAGGCGTACCCGAATCTTTTCCCTGAGATCGGAAAGTCCGTCTATATCCCCGAAACCCTTGGCGAATTCGTCGTCCATCTCGGGAAGCTTCTTCTCCCTTACGCCGTTCACCTTCACCTCGAACACCACCTGCTTCCCGGCGTACTTCCGGTTGGGGAAATCCGGCTCGAACCGCACCTCGAACGTCTTCTCCTCCCCCGGCCGGACTCCCGAAAGGTGCGATTCGAACTCCTTTCCGAACGGCACCCCCCCCTCGATGACGATGCTCGAGGAATCGCTTTTCTCGACGGTCTTCCCCTCCGAGGTCGCGGTGAACCCGAACTCCACCAGGTCGGACCCTCCGGCCCCCCGTCCCTCCACCGCGTGGAACTGGGCGAAGGACTCCCGGAGGCGATCGATCGCCGTGTCCACGTCCTCGTCCCGCACCACCGCCTCCTCCTTCGCGATGGGGATCCCCCGGTATCCTTCCGGGGTCACCTCGGGGACGACCTCCACCGTGGCGGTGAAGACGAACTCCTCCCCCTCCGTGAGCTTCGCCCCGTCGATCTTCGGGAGCGACAGGATCTTGAGACTGTTCTCCTTCACCGCCTCGGAGAGGGAATTCCGGACCAGATCCTCGGCGACATCCGTCTCGACGGACTCCTTGAACACCCGCCGCACCATCGACATCGGGGCCTTCCCTTTCCGGAATCCGCGGAGGGGCGCCACTTTCCTAACCTTGGCGTACCCCGCCTCGACGCGCTGGGATACCTCGTCCGCCGGGACTTCCACCCGGATCCTCTTCTCCACGCCGCTGACCGACTCGATGCTCGTCTTCATGATGAATCGTTCTCTCCTGTTCCTTTAGAGTAAAACATGCTGGCAGTTGGTGCGAGAGGAGGGATTTGAACCCTCACGGTTGCCCACCGGATCCTAAATCCGGCGCGTCTGCCATTCCGCCACTCTCGCACACCACCGGCGGGTCAGTATACGGAATTCTACAGTATATACATATATTTCCGCTTGGCAAGCCCAAACGACCGCCTCCGAGCCCGCGTGCCGGTAGTGGAAGGATCCTGTCTCGCGGGTGATTCCCCTCTGCATCGCCCTGGGTCCCCGGTCGACGGCGCCTGCCCTTGGGGCCGCCCAGTCAAGTGGGCGGTCGCGGCGGAGCGGACGCAGGAGGGGGGCGGAGTGAGGTTAAGCGCAGCCGTGCCGGTTCACCGCACGGCGAGCCACGAACGGAGCCCCCCTCCGAGGCAGCGGAGCCGGTCCCTGCGCCCAGATACCGGGGCGATCGCGGCGGAGCAGCCGAAGGACGGGGGGTCCGAGCGGAGCTTTCCGGGAGGAAGGTCAAGCGCAGCCTTGCGGGTCCGCTGCAAGGCGAGCGACGAAGCGAGCGACCCCCCTCCGAGGATGCGGAAGCCGGCCATGACGCCGCGTAACGGTGCGCGCAGATGTGGCGCCTGCCGCAGAGGGGGAAGAGTTCTTAGGAACGTCCCTGTTCTAAGCGGAGGATGCGGCGCGCGTTGGCAAGGAAGACCTTGTCGAGGACGGCCGGGGGGTACCCTTCCGCGTCCCAGTCCCGGAAGAGCCGTTCGTAGGCGAGGACGGGGTAGTCCGACCCGAACATGACCTTGTCCTGCAGGCGGCCGGCGATCTCCTTCTTCAGCTCGGGCGTGAAATATTTCGGGGACCAGCCGGACGTCTCCATGAAGACGTTGGCCTTGTGGAGGAGGATGGCGATCATCTCGCTCTGCCACGGCCACGAGGGGTGGCACGCGATGACGGTGAGGCCGGGGAAATCGGCCGCGACATCGTCGAGATGGATCGGCTGGGTGTACTTGAGCTTGAGCCCCATCCCCCCGGGCGTCCCCGCCCCCAGTCCCGTGGTCCCCGTGTGGAACTGCACGGGAACGGAGAGCTCGACGCATTTCTCGTAGAGCGGGTAGAAGCGCCGGTCGTTCGGGAAGAACGACTGGGCGATCCCCTGGAACTTCACCCCCGCGAGCCTAAGGTTCCGGACCGCGCGGTCCAGCTCCCGGACGGCCTCCTCCCCTTTCCACGGGTCGACCGAAGCCCAGGCCCCGATGACCGCGCCGGGGAACCGGTCCCGGACCGAGGCGACGTAATCGTTGGTCGTCGCCGGCAGCCCGGTCGTGGTCTCCGCGTCCCACGCCAGGATCATCGCGCCCACCCCGGCCCGGAGGAACTCGCCGGCCATCTCCTCCTCCGTGCGGACATGAAAGGGAACCTTGTAGTAGGCCTCGAGCGCCTCGAAGTACGGGCGCATCGATTCGTACCAGGGACGGGTGCTGGGGTGGGCGTGTACGTCGATCGCTTTCAAGGGCCTACTCGAGGTAGAGCCACTCCTTCAGATCCGCCGAGGGCTCGTCGAACTGCATGCCGAAAATGTAGGATCCGTCGTGGCTTTCAGCCGTTCGGAACCAGATGACCTTCCCCGACACCCGGATCGGCGCCCCCCCTTCCGGGAAGACGGTCGCGTCCACGCGGTTGCGCGTCGTCATGAGCGTGTCGTACATCACGTGGAGGCCGTCCGGGGCGATCTTCGGGGTCACGACGGACATCCCCGCCGAGGAAAAATCCCTCGCGGTGCCCGATACGGGCGACGATACCCTCTCCGGGTGCTTGCCGCTCTGGACCGTGAACACAACCCTGGCCATGCGCTGTTTCCTCTCTTTTTTCCTCCGTTCCCTGGAAAACAGAGTCATCTGGATGTCGGTTCCTTCTTTTCCTCGTCGATTCGGCGAAATCCTTCCAGAATCAGTTGCATCTCGTCCATGTCGATCGTCCGATCGGTGGTGGTCTGGCTATGCGCGATCACGAAGGACCCCTCTTGGAGGCGCAAGAGCCGGTAAAAGGCCTCCTCCCCATTCAGGTTCCCGGTCTCGCAGTGGGAAATCCGCCCGTTCATGAAGTAGATCCGCCCCCCGTCGGCTTCCCCCGCCTTCAGGGTCACGCAGGCGGTCTTGAGCCCCAGGTGAAGGGTCTGGACGATCTCCGGGATCCCGAGATTGCTGAGGTCCCCCATGACCCCCTGGACCGCACCTGCCGCGGAGGCGTCTTTCTTTCCCTTCTGGTCCCTCCGGATGATGTTGCGGATTCGGGCGGCGAGTTCCCTCAGGTCCACCGGCTTGACGAGGTAATCCTCCGCTCCCAGGTGGAGCGCCTCGACCTTCGTGTCCGTATCGTCTCTCGCGGAAAGGAACAGGAGGGGCGTATCCCCGACCCCCCGAATCTCGCGCATCTTCCTGTACATCGCGATCCCGTCCATCTCCGGCATCAAGACGTCGGCGATGACGAGATCCGGGCGATCCTTCTCCACGTAGGACAGCGCCTCGGAGGGGTTGTCCGTGCCGATCACGTCGAATCCCTCGTTGACAAGCTTGAGCTTGAGGAGGGTCAGGAAGTCCATCTCGTCGTCCACGATGAGGATCTTCGGCTTGCCCCCGATCCCGTGGTAGTAGAACTTCTGTTCCAACACGCGGGTGAAGATTTCGACGATCTCCGGGTCGAACTGGCTCCCCACGTTCCGGTGCAGTTCCGCGATCGCCTCCTCTTTCTGCCGGCTCCGCCGGTAGGGCCGGTTGGCGGTCATCGCCGCGAAGGCGTCCACCACGGACAGGATCCGCGCCCCCACCGGGATCTGCCGGCCCTTGAGCCCGCCCGGATATCCCTTCCCGTCGTATCGCTCGTGGTGGTGCACGATGATCGGCTTGATCTTCCACGGGAATTCGATCGAGTCGAGGATCTTGGCGCCGTTTTCGCAATGGGACTTCACATTGCTGTACTCTCGGTCGGAGATATCCTTTTTCCCGGTGAGAATCTCGGTGCGGATGCCGATCCTGCCGATGTCGTGCAGGAGCGACGCCACGACGATCTCGTCCACCATCTCCGTTGACAGGTTCATCTCCTCGGCAACGGCGCGGGCGTACTGCATCGTGATGTGCGAATTCCCGCCGAAAAACGGGTCGTTGATCTCCAGCAGGCCGACGAGGACGTCGATCGTCTCGATGAGGCACTTCTTCAGGTGCAAGTCGGTCACCGGCAACGCCACCGGGACCCTGTCCTCTCCCGCTGCCAGGAGGATGTCCAGGAGCTCGCGCTGGTCCATGATGAAATCGGAGGACCCGAACCGCAGGACGTCGTCCGATGTCCGGATGACGGAAAAGGAGGAGAAGACGATCACACGGGATTTCGGGGTTACCCGGAGGAGCCGCCGCTTCAGTTCCACCCCGGAGCCGTCGGGGAGGAACTGCTCGCAGAGGATGAAATCGGGGGTGGAGTTGGAGACGATCTGAAGGGCCTGCGCACCGTTGTCGGCCAGGGACACCCGGAGGCCCGCGTCGGAGAAAAGGGTCGCCAGCATGTCCCGGACGCTCGCCTCGTTGTTGACGATCAGGACCGATTTCTTCGTCATGGCGTCAGATCCCTTTCTCCGCCCGGCGGATATCCTCGCCGGTCATTTCGACGGGCGGGGGGATCCCCATCATCCGGAGGATCGTCGGCGCGATGTCCTCCAGCGCGCGGTCGTTTTTCAGTACCGTTCCCTTCCCCTGCGGATCGGCGAGAATCAGGGGAACCGGATTGGTCGTGTGGGCCGTGTGCGGCCCCCCCGTCTCGGGGTCCACCATCTGTTCGGCGTTCCCGTGGTCGGCCGTCACGAGCGCCAGGCCCCCCGTTTCCCAGATGTTCTCGACGACGCGGCGCAGGCCCTCGTCCACCGCCTCGATCGCCCGGATCGCGGCCGATAAAATTCCGGTGTGCCCCACCATGTCCCCGTTCGCGAAATTCAGGATCAGCATGTCGTGGCGGCCCGACCCCACCTCGGCCACCGCCCGCTCCGCGACTTCGTGCGCGCTCATCTCCGGCTGCAGGTCGTAGGTGGGAACCGAGGGGGACGGAACCAGAATCCGCGACTCCCCCGGGAACACCTTCTCCGCGCCCCCGTTGAAGAAATAGGTCACGTGGGCGTACTTCTCGGTCTCCGCCATCCGGAGGTTCCGGATCCCGCGTTCGGCAAAGATGTCCGCGAGGATATGGTCCATCGTCTGCGCCCCGAACGCGGTGGGCAGGTGGAAGGTCTCGTCGTAGGAGGTCATGCAGGCGAACGCGAGCCCCAGCCGCTCGGGCCGCGGGAAGCGGTCGAAATCGTCCTGCGTCAGGGCCCGGGTAAGCTGCCGGGCGCGGTCCGACCGGAAGTTGAAGAAGATCACCGAATCCCCCGGGGAGATGGGCCCCACGGCTTTGCCGTCCCGATGGATAACCACCGGTTCGATGAACTCGTCGGTCACCCCCGCCTCGTAGGAACCGGAGACGGCCGCCGCCGGATCGGCGCTCGCCTTCCCCTCGCCGCGCACCATCGCGCGGAAGGCGCGTTCGACGCGGTCCCAGCGGTTGTCCCGGTCCATCGCGTAATACCGGCCCGACACCGTGGCCACCTTCCCCACCCCGATCCGCTCCATCTTCTCCTGGAGGTTGCGCAGGTGGTGAAGACCGCTGGTCGGAGGAGTGTCGCGGCCGTCGAAGATCGGGTGGACGAACACCTGCTCCACCCCCCGCTGCCTCGCCATCTCGAGAAGGGCGACCAGGTGCGTGTGGAGCGAGTGCACGCCCCCGTCGGAGAGGAGTCCAACGAGATGGAGCGCCTTCCCGCTCCGCCGGGACGCATCCATCGTTTCGCGGAGAACCGGATTCCGGAAAAAATCGCCATCCCGGATCGCCTTCGAGATCCGGACGATTTCCTGGTAGACGACCCGGCCCGCCCCCAGGTTCAGGTGGCCGACTTCCGAGTTTCCCATCTGACCCGCGGGAAGTCCGACGCGCTCTTCGGAAGCGTGGATCAGCGTGTGGGGGAACTCCGCCCAGAGCCGGTCGAAGAACGGGGTTTTGGCCAAGGCCACCGCGTTGCCCTCGGTTTCCTCCCGGTACCCCCAGCCGTCCAGCACGATGAGAGCGATAAGCCTTTCCTTCATAATCGGATATTATAGAACACTTCTCTCCCCTCGAACCTCCCGGATTGCCCCAGTTCCTCCTCGATCCTCAGCAGCTGGTTGTACTTGGCGAGCCGGTCGGTCCGCGAGGCCGAGCCCGTCTTGATCTGCCCCGTGTTCAGGGCGACGACGAAGTCGGCGATGGTGCTGTCCTCGGTTTCGCCGGACCGATGGGACACGACGGCCGTCCACCCGGCCCGCTTGGCCATTTCCACGGCGTCGATCGTCTCGCTCAAGGTCCCGATCTGGTTCAGCTTGATGAGCACGGAGTTCGCGATCCCCTCCTCGATCCCCTTCCGGAGGATCTTCGGGTTGGTCACGAACACATCGTCGCCGACGATCTGGATCTTCTTCCCCATGGCCTGCGTGAACGACTTCCAGCCCCCCCAGTCGTCCTCGGCGAACCCGTCCTCGATGGAAAGGATGGGGTATTGCCGGCACAGCCCTTCGTAGAACTTCACCATTCCGTCGGCGGACCGCTTCGAGCGGTCCGATTTCCGGAAGACGTACGCCCCTTTTTCCCGGAACTCCGATGCCGCGGCGTCCAGCGCGATGCCGATGTCCTTTCCCGGCTTGTACCCCGCCTTCCCGATCGCCTCGAGGATCACCTCGATCGCCTCGGCGTTCGACCGGAGCCGCGGGGCGAACCCTCCCTCGTCGCCGACGTTGGTGTTCAGCCCTTTCCCTTTCAACACCTTTTTCAGGTGGTGGAACGTCTCGACCCCCATCCGGAGCGCCTCGGAGAACGACTTCGCACCGACGGGCATCACCATGAACTCCTGGATGTCCACGTTGTTGTCGGCATGGGAGCCGCCGTTCACGATGTTCATCATCGGCACGGGGAGGGTGCGTCCCCCCACGCCCCCCAGGTACTGGTAGAGGGGCAGCCCGCAACTCTCCGCCGCCGCCCGGGCAACGGCCAGGGAAACCCCGAGGATGGCGTTCGCGCCGAGCTTTTCCTTGTTCTCCGTCCCGTCCAGCTCGATCAGCATCCTGTCGACGAAGGCCTGCTCGGTGGCGTCGAAGCCGATCAGCTTGGGCCCGATCACCCGGTTCACGTTCCGGACGGCCTTCAGCACCCCCTTGCCCAGATACTTCTTCGGGTCGCCGTCCCGCAGCTCCACCGCCTCCCGGGTCCCGGTCGACGCCCCCGAGGGAACGATCGCGCGTCCTGCCGCGCCGGACTCGAGGTGCACCTCGACCTCCACGGTGGGGTTTCCCCGCGAGTCCAGAACCTGCCGCCCGTGGACATCCATGATCATGGTCATAGGAAAATCCCTCCCGATGAAAAAAGATCACGGCTGGACAAACTCCTTGCCGCTCTTCCGGACGGTGAGGACGGGGCACGGGGCCATGCGAACCACCTTTTCCGCCGTGCTGCCGAAGATCACGTGCTCCACCCCCGTCCGGCCGTGCGTTCCGATCACGATGAGATCCGCTGCGACTTCCCGAGCCTTTCCGATGATTTCCCTGTAGGGTATTCCCGTGGCGAGCAACGTGTCAAAGTTCTCGAAACCGGAGAAATGCCGCCCGAGAAACGCGTCCATGTTCTCCTGCGCGAACTGCTCCATCCGGCTCCGGAGCATTTCCAGCGGGATGTCCCCGCGGAACATCGGGTCGAGCGTCGCCGGCTCGTCGAGCACGTGAAGCAGCACGACCCGCGAGCCGAACCGCTCCGCCAGGGACCTCGCCACCCCGGCGGCCTCCCCGGAGCATTCGGAGAAATCCGTGGACAACAGGATCTTCGTGAACATATTCCCTCCGCCAAAAATAATCCCCGGCCGCGCATGGCCGGCCGGGGACCTTCGTGGACCGCGGAAAGGAATTCCCTATTTCTTCTTCCCCCCGACCGCTTCCTTGAGAGACTTGCCGGCCGTGAACTTGGGAACCTTCGTCGCCTTGATCTTGATCTGGGCGCCGGTCTGCGGGTTCCGACCCATCCTGGCCTTCCGGTTGCTGACGCTGAACGTCCCGAAACCCGTCAGGGCAAGCCTGCCTCCCCTCTTCAGGATCGACGTGACGGCCTCGGTGAACCCGTGGAGCGCCCCTTCGGCCTTGCCCTTCGTAAGGCCCGCCTTTTTTGCCATGAACGCAACCAGTTCTGCCTTCGTCATTGCATCTCCTCCTGTCGGTATGGGGTAGTGGACGGGATCCCCGGATGGAAGAAACCCGGCGGATCGACTATCGTCATGAAAATTGATTTCATTGAATGCCGAAGAGGGAGGGAGTGTCAAGCCCTTTCAGACGATGATGGGCCTGCGCGCGGAGCCGCGCGGCATGATCAGTTTCAGCAGAATCATGCCCGCGAGGAACCCTCCGATGTGGGCCCACCACGCCACGCCCCCCGTGAGGGCGGAGGTTTGGCCGATCGTCGCCGCCCCGCTCAGAAACTGGAGGAGAAACCAGATCCCCAGAAAGAAGAAGGCCGGGATCTCCACCACGGGGAAGAAGAAGAACAGCGGCACCAGCGTCAGAATCCGCGCCTTCGGGAAAAGGAGGAAGTACGCCCCGAGCACTCCCGCGATCGCCCCGGATGCCCCGATGTTGGGAACCATGGAATTCGACTGGAACGCGATCTGGGCGAGGAAGGAGAGGGCGCCGCACGCCAGGTAGAACAGGAGGTACCTGCCGCGGCCCAGCGTGCCTTCCACGTTGTCCCCGAAGATGTAGAGGTAGAGCATGTTGCCGAGCAGGTGCATCCATCCGCCGTGAAGGAACATGGCGGAAAGGGGCGTCAGCAGCTCCGCCGGGTGCCGGAGAAACATATGCACGAAGCGGAACGGGATGACCGCGTAGGTATCGACGAATCCCGTCAGCCGGTCACCCAGGCCCAGCTGGTAGAGGAACACGGCGCAGTTCAGGGCGATCAGCCCGTAATTCACATACGGCGTCCGGGGAGACGGGACCGTGTCCTTCAGAGGGATGATGGGAACGCTCCTCCGGGATGGGATTTCTTTTCATGGTAGCGGGAGCGCCACGAATTGAAAAGTGGGGACGATGGTCGGATATAATAGGATTTTATGCCGAACCGTCATTTGCTGAAAAACTGGATCGCCCTCTCCGTCCTGTTCCATCTGACGGGATTGGTGCTGGCGTCGATGATTCCCCTCGCCCCGCTTCGGCCCCCGGACGTGATGGTCGTGGACCTGGCCGACCTGCCGCGAACCATCGACTTCCCGCGGCCGCAGCCGGGAATCGTCGAGGGCGCCCCTCCGAAGCCTCCCGCTCCTGCTCCCCCGAGGCCGGTCCGGAGGGAGAAGCCGCCCCCTCCCCCGCCGAGGGAACTCGCGGGGCGCGTTCCCGATCTGCCGGTCAACCCCGAGCTTCCCCCCGAGAAGGAGTTTCCCGTCCCCCGGCCGAGGAAGGAGACCGCCCCGCCCGCCGGGAGCGAGCTGACCCAGGTCGCCCGTGCGGGGGACCTGTCGCGGGACACCGCCCCCCCTCCCCCGGCGCCTCCCGAGCCGCCTTCCTCCGCCGCGCCCAAGTCCCTCCGGGAGATCACTCCCTCCCTGGGAAAGATGGTCATGGCGAAAGCGGACCCCGGGGCGGGACGGGGCGAGGGGACGTCATCCGGAAACGCGGTGGGAACGGGGGGGAAAGCCGTCGAGAAAGGGCCGATCACCGAGGAGCAGGGGGGCGGGGCCCACCTCACCGCTCTGAACGCCCCGGAGATCCAGTACATCTCCTACTTCGCCGGCATCAAGCGGAAGATCGAGCTCGTCTGGCAGTATCCGCAGGAAGCCGCGGCCGCGGGGCTCCAGGGAGACCTGATCATCGATTTCGTCATCGGGCGGAGCGGGAAACTGGAGTCCGTGGAGCTTCTGCAGGGGTCCGGACACAAGGTCCTGGACGACGAGGCGCTCGGTTCCATCCGCAAGGCGTCGCCCTACAACCCGATTCCCGACGCGTACAAGATCCCCCACCTGAGGATCCGGGCCCACTTCATTTACGAGATGCACTCCCTCCGGATCCGGTAGGGGCCCCGGGCTACTCCTCCGACGGGAAGAGCCGGTCATACTCCTCCCCGCTCAGGAGGGAGCCCACCTCCGCGGGATCCGACGGACGGATGGCGAGCAGCCACCCTCCCTCGAACGGGTCGGCGGTGATCGTTTCGGGGGATCCTTCCACGACGGGGTTGACGTCCACGACTACCCCCGAGACCGGGGCCACGACCTCGCAGACCGCGACCGACGACTCCACCAGCCCGATCGGCTCGCCCGCCCGGACATCGGTTCCGGGCGCGGGAAGCTCGGCGTAGACGACATCCCCCAGCCAGGAACAGGGCACGCGGGTGAAGCCCACGCGGACGTCCCCGGTGTTCTCGGGTCGCGCCCACACATGGGTGCGCGCGTATCTGCGGTCGACGGGGGCGGGCAGAGCCTACACCGATGCGGTCATCCGGGTCGCCGCCTCCAGCGTGTTGTGAAGAAGCATGGCGATCGTCATCGGACCGACCCCGCCGGGCACCGGCGTGATCTTCCCGGCGACCTCTCTTGCCTCCTCGAACGCCACGTCCCCGACGAGTCTTCCGTCCGGCAGCCGGTTGATCCCGACGTCGATCACCACGGCCCCGGGTGCAATCCAGGCGCCCCGGATCATCTCCGCCTTCCCCACCGCCGCCACCACGACGTCCGCGGAGCGCACCACGGCGGGGAGGTCCTTCGTGCGGGAGTGGCAGATGGTCACCGTGGCGTGCTTCGCGAGCAGGAGCAGCGCGACGGGCTTTCCGACGATGTTGCTTCTCCCGACCACGACCGCGTGTTTCCCCTTGAGATCGACGGATTCGTGGTCGAGCATCTTCATGATCCCGAGGGGGGTGCACGGGACGAAACAGGTCCCTCCGCGGAGCAGCCGCCCGGCATTCACGGGATGGAACCCGTCCACGTCCTTGTCCGGCGAGATCGCCTCGATCACCCGGGATTCGTTGATATGGCCGGGGAGGGGAAGCTGGACGAGGATGCCGTGGACCGCGGGGTCCGCGTTCAGATCGGCGACGAGGGCGAGAAGGTCGTTTTCGGGGAGAGTCGCAGGCAGGTCGATCTGGCGGGAGAGCATGCCGGCCTCGTGGCACGCCTTCCCCTTGTTCCGCACATACACCCGGGAGGCGGGGTCATCTCCCACCAGCACCGTAACGAGGCACGGCTTGATTCCGGTCCGGGCGGAAAACTCCCCCACCCTGTCCCGGATCTCGGCCCGGACGACCGCCCCGATCGCCTTCCCGTCGATAAGGTGGGCCGGCATTGCCTTGCGTCCCCCGGAGAACCTATTCGGCCTTCGGACAGCCGGCGCATGCCGGCGCAGCATCCTCCCCGACCGCGGGGCACGCCGGCCCCTTCGGGTTGTGCGCGTAGTCGGTCGCGTAAAAGCCGGTCCCCTTGAGGACAAAAGCTCCCGGCGACATCATCTTTTCCAGCCTTCCCCCGCAGGAAGGGCACTTCCGCAGGGGGGGGTCCTGCATCCCCTGGATCTTTTCCGTCACTCCGTGGCACTTCCTGCACTGGTATTCGTAAATCGGCACGGTACCTTCTCCTTCAAAAAAGGGGGCCGGTCGCCCGGCCCCCCCTGTCGTTATGGGACGTTCATTATACCCGTTTTTAGTACATCCCGCCTCCGCCTCCCGGCGGCATCGGCGGCATCTTCTCCTTCTCTTCGGGCTTCTCGGCAATCGCGCACTCCGTGGTGATCATGAGCCCCGCGACGGATGCCGCGTTCTGCAGGGCGACTCGCGTCACCTTCGTCGGGTCGAGGATCCCGGCGGCAATCAGGTCCTCGAACTCCTCGGTGGCCGCGTTGAAGCCGAAGTTCCCCTTTCCGTTCTTGATCTTGTCCACGACCACGCCGCCGTCCTGGCCGGCGTTGATCGCGATCTGCTTCGCCGGCTCGTACAGAGCCTTCCGGACGATATCGACGCCGGCCTGCTGGTCGTGATCGAGTTTCAGGCCGTCCAGAACCTTGGCCGCCCGGATGTAGGCCACGCCGCCGCCGGCGACGATCCCCTCCTCCACCGCCGCACGGGTGGCGTGGAGGGCGTCCTCGACGCGCGCCTTCTTCTCCTTCATCTCGGTCTCGGTGGCCGCGCCGACGTTGATGACGGCGACGCCCCCGACGAGCTTGGCCAGCCGCTCCTGCAGCTTCTCCTTGTCGTAGTCCGAGGTGGTCTCCTCGACCTGCGCCCGGATCTGCTTCACGCGGCCCTCGATGTCGGCCTTCTTGCCGGCCCCGTCGATGATCGTGGTGTTGTCCTTGTCGATGACGACCCGCTTGGCCCGGCCGAGGTCGGTCAGCTGGACCGCCTCCAGCTTGATCCCCATCTCCTCGGCGATCGCCTTGCCGCCGGTCAGAACCCCGATGTCCTCCAGCATCGCCTTCCGGCGATCGCCGAAACCGGGGGCCTTCACCGCGCAGCAGTGGAGCGTCCCGCGGAGCTTGTTGACGACCAGTGTGGCCAGCGCCTCCCCCTCGATCTCTTCCGCCACGATGAGGAGCGGCTTGCCCGAACGGGCGATCTGCTCGAGGAGGGGCAGCAGGTCCTTCATGTTGGAGATCTTCTTTTCATGGATCAGGATGTACGGCTCCTCGAGGGTGACCTCCATCCGCTCCGGGTCGGTGACGAAGTAGGGGGAGAGGTAGCCGCGGTCGAACTGCATCCCCTCGACGATCTCGAGGGTCGTCTCCATCCCCTTGGCCTCCTCGACGGTGATGACCCCTTCCTTGCCGACCTTGGACATCGCCTCGGAGATGATGTTGCCGATGGTCTCGTCGTTGTTCGCCGAGATCGTCCCCACCTGCGCGATCTCCTTCGGGTCCTTGGTCGGCTTCGACATCTTCTTGAGCTCCGTCGCGATCGACTCGACCGCCCTCTCGACTCCACGCTTGAGGTCCATCGGGTTGTATCCGGCGGCCACGAGCTTCGAGCCCTCCCGGTAGATCGCCTGCGCCAGAATGGTTGCGGTCGTCGTCCCGTCACCGGCGACGTCGCTCGTCTTGGAGGCGACCTCCTTCACCATCTGGGCGCCCATGTTCTCGTATTTGTCGGAAAGCTCCACTTCTTTCGCGACCGTAACCCCGTCCTTCGTGACGAGCGGTGAGCCGAACGACTTCTCGATGATCACGTTCCGTCCACGGGGCCCCAGGGTCACCTTGACGGCGTCGGTCAGAATGTCCACGCCGATCTTGATCGCG
This sequence comes from Candidatus Deferrimicrobiaceae bacterium, assembly GCA_035256765.1. NCBI lineage: Bacteria > Candidatus Deferrimicrobiota > Candidatus Deferrimicrobia > Candidatus Deferrimicrobiales > Candidatus Deferrimicrobiaceae > Candidatus Deferrimicrobiaceae bacterium. The sequence goes on from DATEXR010000240.1 coordinate 19,245, forward strand.
GCGCGGGCATCCGCGTCGAACTTCAGTTGCTTTGCCATCTTCCCCTTCCTCCTTTTTATTGTTCCTTCATTTCGCAGGTTATTTCTTCTGGATCACCGCGAGGACGTCTTCCTCCCGGAGAATCAGATGCTCTTCGCCATCGATCTTGATGTCCGTCCCCGAATACTTGCCGAAAAGGACGCGGTCCCCCGCCTTGACCTCGGGAGCCACGCGGTTCCCGCTGTCGGTCACCTTGCCGGGGCCCACCGCCACCACCAGGCCCTCCTGCGGCTTCTCCTTCGCGCTATCGGGGATGATGATCCCCCCCTTGGTCTTCGCCTCCTCCTCGACGCGCTTGAGCAGTATCCTGTCCTGCAACGGCCTGACCTTCATGGTGCCTCCTCCTTGAAAGAATCGAATATGGGATGAATGCCTCGCGGCGGTTAGCACTCAACAGGGACGAGTGCTAACAGAGACTATAACCCCGGGGGAAATCGGTGTCAAGAGGGAAAACGAAAAAGAAGAAATGCCTTGCAAATTAGATGGTTATATTTTTTTCTTCGCCATCTCCTCCTCGAAATATTTCCGGTAGAGGATATCCCATTCCCTCCCGCCCTCGGGGACCTGCCGGGAGAGTTTCGCGATCTTCTGCCGGACGAACGTGCCTACCTCGTCCTCCACCCGCACATAGTACCCGAAGATCTTTTTCGCCTCCCGGAGCGCCTGCGCCTCGTCCGGGAAGTCCGCGATGTCGTCCTTGTACAGCCGGTCGATCACGAGGTGCGACAGATGGGAGATGCGATCCTCGGTCAGGCGCACGGGCCCCTCCCCTACAGTACGATCTTCCGCTCCCGGGCAAGCCGCTCCTTGATCTTCCGGAACATCAGGTGGGAGCTGGCCTGCGAGCGCGCCAACTCCCCGGAATGCTTCTCGAGGAGCGCCTCGACCTCCCGGTCGAGCTCCTCTTCGCGCCGGAAATCCGACATCACCTCTCCGGTCATCTTCCCCAGGAGCAGATCGTCGTCGGCTTTCGGCCGGATCAGACCCTTCTCCTTCCAGCGGGAGAGGATGGTCCGGCAGATCCGGCGGACATGCTCCTCCCTGACCTTCATCCTCTCCTCCGTCCCGGGGGGGAAACCCACGTCCGGAAGTCGGGGCCGATCGCCCCCGCGCGGCGGTACCTTTCCATCGAGACGGCGCAGGGGCAGTCCCTTTTGCTCCCCGCCAGCGCGCGGGCCGCGGCGACCGCCAGCGGGGGAATCGCGTTCTTCGCCTTCTCGACGGGTCCCTCCCCCGACCGGTCCAGCATCCCCTCGAAGAGGACCCCGCGGCGGTACGGCATCGCCTTCCTCCCTTCCGCGTAGTTGGTGAGGTACGCGACCGGGGCGTAGCATATCTCAAGTTCCCGGGCGAGGAAAGCCTCGGGGCACAGCGTCATCCCGACCATGTCCGCACCCGCCCGCGCGAGGAAGCGCACCTCGGCGGGGGTTTCCAGCCGGGGGCCCTCGGTGCAGGCGTACGTCCCGCCGTCGAGCAGCCGCGGCCCCCCCCCCACGGCCTTCGCGGCGTCAAGGAGGGCTTTCCTCACCGCCCCGCAGAACACGGGGAACTGCCGGAGAAACCCGATCCCCTTCCCCGGGAAGAACGTCGAGGGGCGGTTCCGCGTGAAATCGAGGAGATCGTCGGGGAGAACGAGGTCCCCGGGGCGCATGGCCTTCGCGATGATCCCCGGGCCGGACCAGGCGATGATCCGCTCGACCCCGAGGGCTTTGGCCGCGTAGATGTTCGCGCGGTAATTCACATACGGCGCGGTCTTCTCATACCCGCGCTCCCCGTGGCGGGAAAGGAAAAGGTAGCGAAACCCGCCGCGTTCGTACAAGTGGAAGGGGTTGGCGACGCCGAAAGGGGTTCGCACGCGCCGGGTCGTAAGGCGCAGGCCGAGCGATCCTTCCGGCAGGGAGTACGCCCCGGACCCTCCCAGGAGGAGAATCCGGGGCCCCTCAGGCTTTGCCCGCCCTTTCAGAACGCAATCCGGATTCCGAGACTCAGCGTCCAGCCGCTGACATCCACATCCACCCCGTTGAACTCCGGCTCGACCCAGTGGTATTTCCCCTCGAAGTTGAGCGCCATCCGCGGGTTGAGCCACGCATCCAGGCCGAGCGACCCGTACCCGCCGAAGGTCGTGTCCGAATCGTCGATCCCCGGCTCCTCCAGGTCGGCGAAGTATATCCCCAATCCCAATCCGACATACGGCTCGAAAACGGGAGCGGGAAGGATGAGGCGGGCGCCGAAGGTCAGCGGGACCACGGTGACCTCGTCCGATCCCCGGTCCGCCCCATATCCCCCGAACGTCCCCTCGATGGCCAGGTGGGGGGTGACGCGCGAGCCGATCCCGATGTCGAAGCTCCCTCCCGTGTCGTACCCTCCCAGACCCCCTCCCGTCAGGGTCGGATCATCGTCGTTCGGCTCGAAAATACCGATGTGCCCGAAGAAGTACGTCTGCCCGTGCACCGCATGCTGCGGCGGCGGCGCGCCCGCCCCCCGCCGCGGAGGCGGCCCCCCGTATTTCTCGTACCGGTCGTACTGCTGCGCCATGGCGGCGGACGCCAGCGCCACGCTCAACAGCCCCACAAGGACCAGAACCGCCGATTTCCGCATCGCACTTCCTCCTTCTCCTCATCGGATGGTGGGATTCGGTTCCAGATTACCCCCCGCCCATATGGAAATAAAGGGGGGAATCCGACTATAATTACACTCCCGATCCCACTATACGCGCGACGAAAGGAAGATATTCATGATCATCGTCATGAAGCCGGGGACCCCCCGGAAAGAGACCCGGACCGTCATCGAGAAGATCCGGGAACTGGGGTACACCCCCCACACGATCTACGGCAAGACCCGGAACGTCATCGGCGCGATCGGGGACGAGCGGGGAAAGTTCGTCCTGCAGGCGCTCGAGTCCCTCCCCGGCGTGGAGGCGGTCGTCCCGATCCTCAAGCCGTACAAGCTGGCCAGCCGGGAGGTGCAGCCCGAGCCCACCGAGATCCGGCTCGCCCCGGGCGTAAGCGTCGGGGGGAAGAGGCTTCTCGTCATCGCAGGCCCCTGCTCCGTGGAGAGCGAGCCGCAGATGGTCGAAACGGCGAAAGCGGTGAAGGCGGCGGGAGCCCAGGTGCTGCGCGGGGGGGCGTTCAAGCCGCGCACCTCCCCCTATGCGTTCCAGGGGCTCGAGGAAAAGGGGCTCCGGATCCTGCGCAAGGCCGGGGACAGCGCGGGAATGCCCGTCGTGACCGAGGTGATGAACCCGATGGACGTCGACCTGGTCGCCCGGTACTCCGACATCCTCCAGGTGGGGGCCCGCAACGTCCAGAACTACTCCCTCCTGAAGCGGATCGGAAAGGCGAAGCGGCCGATCCTCCTCAAGCGCGGAATGATGACGACCATCAACGAGTTCCTCATGAGCGCCGAATATTGCCTCTCCGCGGGAGGCCGCCATGTGATCCTCTGCGAACGCGGAATCCGCACGTTCGAGGACGCGACACGGAACACGCTCGACCTGTCGGCGGTCCCGGTGCTGAAAGAGCGCACCCACCTGCCGGTCATCGTCGACCCCTCCCACGGAACCGGCCACTCCCGGTACGTCCCCCCGATGTCGTACGCGGCGGTGGCGGCGGGCGCCGACGGACTGATGATCGAGGTCCACCCCACCCCGGAGAAAGCCCTGTCCGACGGCCCCCAGTCGCTGACCTTCGAGAAATTCGGGGAGCTGATGGCGGCCCTGCGTCCCTTCATCGACGCGGCCGGCAGGACGATCTGACCGGAAGCCTCATCGCCCCGCGGACATGAAGTCCTTCTTCCGTCCCCGCACCCTCCTTGCCGCGCTCGCGGGGATTTTTCTCCTCCACCTGGGAATCCTCTATTTCCGGGTGGGAACCGGTCTCGCGCGCAACGCCTGGGAAGCCCCGTCGATCCTGTACGGGCGGCCGGCGGTTCTCCGCCCCGGGGACCTCGTCGGCAACCTGGGGCTTCCGGAGAGGCTCGGCCGCCTTTCCTACCGGAAAGTCCCGGGAGAGCCGGGAAAACCGGGGACCTGGTCCGAGGGGGGCGGCAGGATCCGGATCCATACCCGGGGGTTCCGGGCGGGAGAG
>DATEXR010000241.1 GCA_035256765.1 Candidatus Deferrimicrobiaceae bacterium
CGGAACATGTAGAAGGCCGTCATCCCCGCGGTCAGGAGCGCGCCGGCGAACAGGATCATGTGATGCGGATTCTTCAGGCCGAACTCGAGGGCGGCCCCCAGGATCATGTCCTTGCTGTAGAAACCCGAGAAGAACGGCACCCCCGAGATCGCGAGCGTGGCGATGAGGAAGGTGACGAAGGTGATCGGCATTTTCTTCCGCAGGCCCCCCATCTCCGTGATCTCCTGGCTGTGGACCGCGTGGATCACCGAGCCGGAGCCCAGGAACAGGCACGCCTTGAAGGCGGCGTGGGTGGTCAGGTGCGCCAGGCCGGCCGTGAACCCGCCCACCCCCAGGCCCAGGATCATGTACCCCAGCTGGGAGCAGGTGGAGTAGGCGAGGACCTTCTTGATGTCGGTGGCCGTGATCGCGATCGTGCCCGTGATGAAGAGGGTGACAAGCCCGACATAGGCGATGAAGAGAAAGGCGTCCGGCGTGAAGATCGGGTAGACGCGCCCGACGAGGTAGACGCCCGCGGCCACCATCGTCGCCGCGTGGATCAGCGCCGAGACCGGCGTGGGGCCTTCCATCGCGTCGGGGAGCCAGACGTGGAGCGGGAACTGCGCCGACTTCCCGATGGCGCCGCAGAAGATCCCGATCCCCGCCAGCGTCAGGAGGGTCCCGCCGATCTTCCCTTCCCCGATCGCCCGGAAGACCTCGTCGTACCCCAGCACCCCGGTCGTGGCGAACAGGAGCAGGAACCCGAGCAGGAAGCCGAAGTCGCCCACCCGGTTCACGATGAACGCCTTCTTGCCGGCGTCGGCGGCCGACTTCTTCTCGAACCAGAACCCGATGAGCGCGTAGGAGGAAAACCCGACCAGCTCCCAGAAGATGTAGATGAAGAAAAAGCTCTCGGCCAGGACGAGCCCCAGCATGGAGAACGAGAAGATCGAGAGGTAGGCGAAGAACCGGCTGTACTTCGGGTCGCCGTGCATGTAGCCCACCGAGAACAGGTGAACGAGGAACGAGACGAGGGTCACGACGACGAGCATCACGGCCGTCAGGTTGTCGACGAGGATCCCCGCGTTGATGACAAACCGGCCTCCCAGGGACAGCCACGGGACCACGACGTGATACCGGAAGTTCGGATCGTAGATCCGGAAGACCTCGAAGAAGATCACGATCGACATCACGAGGCCCGCGCCGATCGTGCCGAGGGAGAGCCAGTCCCCCTTCCGCGGCAGCCGCTTCCCGACCGCGATGTTGACGAAGAAGGAGAGCAGCGGCAGGAACGGGATGATGTAGGCGTATCGGATCAACGGTTCACCCTTTCTTCTCGTTTACCGCGTCAACCCCGGAGATGGTCGGCGGTGTCCACTTCCACGGTGCCCGTCGTGGCGAACAGCCGCAGGAAGATGGCCAGCGCGACGGCCGCCTCGGCGGCCGCGAGCACGATGACGAAGACGGCGAAGATCTGCCCGCCGATCAACCGGGA
>DATEXR010000242.1 GCA_035256765.1 Candidatus Deferrimicrobiaceae bacterium
CTATGACCGGCTTTTCACGACGGCGGATCCCGAAAGTGCCGGGGAGGGGAGAAGCTTCCGGGACTTCCTGAATCCGGGCTCGGTGGAGGTCCTGACGGGCTGCATGCTCGAGCCGGGGCTTGCGGACGCCTCTCCCGGCGACCGCTTCCAGTTCCTGCGCCACGGATACTTCATCGCGGACGAGGCCGACTCGCGTCCGGGATCGCCTGTATTCAATCGGATCGTCGACTTGAAGGACAGGTACCGCCTGCAGCCCGGGAAATAGGGGATCCGGGACGGGGTCCTCGCCGCAAATCGGGAGGCGATGCCGCGGCGGAGGCCCCCCCTACCGGACCTCCGGACGCGCCTCGGGGTCGAACGGATTCGTTCTCACCGCGAGGGAATACAGGTACGGATAATCTTCTTTCAGGTGTCTCATATAGGAGAGCCACTCGGCGAGGAGCATCCGGTAGGCCCGCTGGATGTCTCCCGACAGGTGCGCAGAGTCGGTCTCCGGCAACCCCCGCAGATCCTTCCGCGCGTCCAATTCCTGGGCCAGGTGGAACACCGCCCAGAGGAGATCCGTAAACGACTCGTGTTCGAGAAGATTGGGATTTTCCATCAGGGTGAGCAGGAAGCTCCTTTTTCCATCCAGGTACGATCGCAGCTCCTCCAGCGGTCCCCCCTCGCACTCCACCGCCGGGTCGTAGCGGGCAAACCGTTCGCCGGCGGAGGTGAAATCCTTCCCGGACCATTGCTGCGTCGGAACGAGACTCTGGCGGATCCCGCCGATCCCGCGGTCGAAGGAAGCCAGGGATTGGAGAAGCGGTGTGCCTAGCTCGTTGAAGAAAATCCCAATGACCATGTTCAGCTTCTTGAGCAACGCCGTCTTTTCCCGCTTGCTCAGAAGCCGGTCGAAGATCAGGGTGACGAACAGGACCTGAACGGGAAGGAACGCGAGATCGCCGATCAGGTAGAGAAAAATGTGACGCGAGTCCCGGAACAGGGCGTAGTGAACGAGGTACGCAATAACGGACGACACGACCAGGGTCGACCCCAGGAGAACCAGCCAGTTCGGACGCCTCACCGTCATGAGTCCTTTGCCGGGGAAATGGGGAACCGCTTCCATCGTACCACGGGGCCGCCGGGGAAACCGTTGCATCTTGTGCGGGATCGGGGAGCGGGACATGTGGCCCGGCCACGGAACCAGTTCCCCGAAGCCGGCATCCTACCGTAAAGTTTTTCTTATCGTTTCGAACGCTTCATCGATCATACGGGGATCGATCCCGTGGGGGAGGAGTCATGGGAAGAAAGAGGATGTTTGTATCGTTCATGCCGGTCGCGGTGTTCCTGTTTTTCATGATGGGCGGATGGGCGCTCGCGATGGACCACGAGGTGCAGACGCTGACCAAGGAGGGGATCGGGACCTATCTTGCCGATGCTAAGGGAATGACCCTCTATTGGTTCCGCAACGACGCGCCCGGCAAGAGCGCCTGCGCCGGGCCTTGCGTCGACAAGTGGCCGGTCTATTTCAGGGAAAAGGTCAAGGCAGGGAAGGGGCTTTCGGACGGGGATTTCGGGACGATGACGCGCGAAGACGGGAAGAAGCAGTCCACGTTCCGCGGCTATCCTCTCTATTCCTGGTCGGGAGACAAGGCCCGGGGAGAGACGAACGGCCAAGGGTTGAACAAGGTCTGGTATGTGATCGACCCCGCCGTTTTCCCGCCGAAGATGTAGAAGGAGCGATCCGCTCCGCTGCACCGGGAGGGGGGACTTTCCGGCAAGGGTCCAGGAAAGTCCCCATACCCGTGCGTGCCGCCCGGGGACCCGAGGCGATGCGGGGGGGTCGACGAGGCGGCCTGTGGAGCGAGGAAGAAAACGCGTCGAGCGGAACCGGCAGCGAGCGGTCGCAAGGTCGCGAGCGTAGCCGAGGGGACCCCCCCGCGAGCCAGGGGCCCTCTCCCGCAGACAGCGCTCCGCTAGCGGATTCCCCGCTTCGGTGACGGTCATCGCACCCGCTGCACCTCCTGGTACCGGGAGGCAGGCACGATATGTTTCCGATGAATCAATCCGGAGGGTTGCGGGATGCCCGGATGGCGAATCGCGGCTATCCCCCCCGGAGCCTGCGGGAGGCGAGGGAGAGCCGGCGGATGACCTCTTCCCGCCCGAGAACGTCCATCACCTCGAAGATTCCCGGAGAAACCGTTCCTCCCGTCAAGGCGACCCGAATCGGCTGGGCCACTTTCCCCAGCTTCGCACCAGCCCTTTCCGCCACCCGGTGGAGGACCGCCTCCATCGCTACCGGGGTGAAATCGGGCAGATCCGCGAACTCCCGGACGATCTCCTCGAGGACGGGAGCCATCTCCGGGGTGAGGAACTTCTCCGCAGCTTTCGGGTCGGGCTCTTTCGGGCGGAAGTAGTACTCCGAAGATTCCGCCATCTCCTCGAGGGTCCTGGACCGCTCCTGGAACGTGCGCACTGCCTTCACGAGCCACGGGGGAGGGGCCGCCGCGATCCCTTTCTTGCCAAGGAACGGGACGAGGAGGACGGCCAACCGCTCCGGGTCGCACTTCTTGATGTAGTGGGCGTTCAGGTGAAGGAGTTTCTCGGGGTCGAAGCGGGAGGGGGATTTCCCCACGCTTTCCAGGGAAAAGACCTTCGTAAGTTCCTCCACGGAAAAGATCTCCTGGTCCCCGTGCCCCCAACCAAGGCGAACCAGGTAGTTGACCATCGCCTCGGGGAGATACCCCCGCTCCCGGTACGCCGTCACGGAGACGTCGTCCTGCCGCTTCGAGAGCTTCCCCCCTTCCATTCCGTGGATCAGGGGGAAGTGCCCGAAGCGGGGAAGAGGATAGCCAAGCCCCTCGTAGAGGAGGATCTGCCTGGGCGTGTTGTTCAGGTGGTCGTCGCCCCGCAGGACGTGGGTGATCCCCATCGCCGCGTCGTCCACGACCACGACGAAATTGTAGGTCGGGGAGCCGTCCGACCGCAGGAGGACGAGGTCGTCCAGTTCCCCGTTTTCATAGGCGATGTCCCCCCGGAGAAGGTCGTGCACGACCGTTTCCCCCGAAAGGGGGGTGCGGAAGCGAACCACGAACGATTTCCCTTCCGTACCGGACAGAGGAAGTCCCCGGCACTTCCGGTCGTAGCGCGGCTTTTCCCCCCTCGCCCGGGCGGCCTCGCGGCGCGCATCGAGTTCTTCGGGAGTGCAAACGCACCGATATGCCTTCCCCTCCGCGAGCAGCCGTTCGGCCTCTTTCCGGTATAGTTCCCTTCGTTCCGTCTGGTAATAGGGGCCCTCGTCCCATGTCATCCCCAGCCATTTCATCCCCTCGAGGATCGCCATCACGGACTCCGGGGTCGATCGCGCCTGGTCGGTGTCCTCGATGCGAAGGACGAACGTCCCCCCGTGGCGACGGGCGAAGAGCCAGTTGAAGAGGGCGGTGCGGGCCCCTCCGATGTGGAGGTACCCCGTCGGGCTGGGGGCGAAGCGCGTCACGATACCGGGCATTTCCACCTCTTGGACCTGGCCTGGAATTCGTCGCAGGG
>DATEXR010000243.1 GCA_035256765.1 Candidatus Deferrimicrobiaceae bacterium
CAAGGTGGCCCCCGGAGACTTCCTCGTGGCGGGGAAGAATTTCGGGTGCGGTTCCTCGCGTGAGCACGCCCCCATCGCCATCAAGGCGTCCGGGGCCTCCGCCGTGATCGCCCGGTCGTTCGCGCGGATCTTCTACCGGAATTCGTTCAATATGGGCCTCCCCATCTTCGAGGCGCCCGAGGCGGTCGGAGAGATCGACGCGGGGGACCTGCTTGTCGTGGACATGGAGAGCGGGACGCTGCGGAACGAGACGAAGAACCGGGAGTACCGCATCGCGCCGGTCCCGTCGTTCATGCAGGAGCTCGTCAATGCGGGGGGGCTGCTGAACTTCATGGCGGCCCGGCGGAAAGGAAAATAGCGGCCATGCCCAAGGTGTGCGTGTTTCCCGGCGACGGGATCGGTCCCGAGGTCGTCCGGGAGGCGCTGTCCGTCCTCCGGGAGGTCGAGGAGGTTTCAGGGAAAAGGCGGTTCGAGACCGAGGAGGAACTATTGGGCGGGGCGTCGTACGACGTCCACGGCGTCCCGATGACCGACCGGGCGTTGTCCCTGGCGCAGTCGTCCGATGCCGTGCTCATCGGAGCCGTCGGCGGGCCGAAGTGGGACACCCTCCCCTTCGAGGTCCGGCCGGAGCGCGCCCTCCTCGGGTTGCGGAAAACCTTGGGGCTTTTCGCGAACCTTCGGCCGGCGAAGGTGTACGGACCGCTTCTGGATGCCTCCCCCCTCCGGAGGGAGCTCGTGGAGGGGATCGATCTCCTGGTCGTCCGGGAGCTCACCGGGGGAATCTACTTCGGCGAGCCCCGGGGGATCCATGTGATCGACGGCGTCGAGACGGGAATCAACACGGAGGTGTACACCCGCCCGGAGATCGAGCGGGTCGCCCGGTTCGCCTTCGAGCTGGCCCGGAAACGGACGGGGAGGATGACCTCCGTGGACAAGGCGAACGTCCTGGAGGCGAGCGTGCTGTGGAGAAAGGTCGTCACGGAGGTGGGGGAGCGGGAATTCCCGGACATCGCGCTTTCCCACATGCTCGTCGACAACTGCGCCATGCAGCTCGTCCGGTATCCGAAGCAGTTCGACGTGGTCGTCACGACGAACCTTTTCGGCGACATCCTCACGGACGAGGCGTCGATGATCACGGGATCGATCGGGATGCTTCCTTCCGCGTCCCTCGGGGGAGAGGTGGGGCTGTACGAACCGATCCACGGAAGCGCACCGGACATCGCCGGGAAGGGACTGGCCAACCCTCTGGCGACGATACTTTCCGTGGCAATGATGCTATACTACTCGTTTAATATGCCCGGGGAGTCCGCCCTGATCGAGAACGCGGTAGAAAAGGTGCTCGCGGACGGGAACCGGACGGGGGACATCTTCCGCGAAGGGGCAGGGATCCGGCGGGTGGGAACCTCCGAAATGGGCAAAAGGGTGCGGCAAGCCATCCGGGACAACGCGTGACAAGGAGTTGCAAACATGGGAACGAAACGGTTTAGCGTCGCGGTAGCGGGAGCGACCGGCGCGGTCGGGGAAGTGATGCTTCGGATCCTGGAGGAGAGGAAGTTCCCCCTGCGGAGCGTCCGCCTGCTGGCCTCCGAGAGGTCGATCGGAAAGAAACTCCGGTTCCAGGGGGAGGAGATCCCGATCGAACTGCTCCAGAAGAGTTCCTTCAAGGGGATCGACATCGCCCTGTTCTCCGCGGGAGCATCCCGGAGCAAGGAGTTCGCCCCGGCGGCCTGGGAGTCCGGAGCGGTGGTGGTGGATAACTCGTCGGCCTTCCGGATGGAGCCGGACATCCCGCTGGTGGTGCCGGAGATCAATGCCGAAGCGATCGGCCAGTACCGGAACCGGGGGATCATCGCGAACCCGAATTGCACCACCATCATCGCGATCATGCCGCTCAAGCCCCTGCACGACTACGGGACGCTGCGGCGGGTCGTGGCCTCCTCCTACCAGGCGACCTCCGGGGCGGGGGCGAAAGCGATGGCGGAGCTCATCGCGCAGACGAAAGCCTACACACGGGATGAGAAAATGGAGGTTGCGGCGTTCAAGCACCAGATCGCCTTCAACGTCATCCCGCACATCGATGCCTTCCTGGAGAACGGGTACACGAAGGAAGAGATGAAGATGGCGAACGAAGGGCGAAAGATCCTGGGGATTCCCGATCTGCGCGTCACCTGCACCACGGTGCGCGTGCCGGTCCTCACCGCCCACTCGATCTCGATCAACGCGCAGTTCGAGAAGAAGATCACCCGCGAGAAGGCACGGGAGCTGATCGCGGCCTTCCCGGGCTGCCAGGTGATGGACGACCCGGGGAACAACCGGTACCCGATGCCGCTTTTCTGCGCGGGAAAGGACGACTGCTACGTCGGGCGGATTCGCGAGGACGACAGCGCGGAAAACGCCCTGAACCTTTGGGTGTGCGGGGACCAGTTGCGGAAGGGCGCGGCGCTGAACGCGATCCAGATTGCCGAGGTCCTCGCCCGGAAGCACCTGCAGCCCGCCAACGTCTGAGTTTTTCCCCGAAGAGTCGGGGGACGCGAGAGAGCGGGAGCGGCAGCACCCGGACGGCAGGAACCTGCGGCCGGAGGCGGGGCGAAAGCGCCCCGCTTCCGGCCTTTTTTCGCTTCCCGGGAGGGAAAAGCGCCGCCTCATGAAATCGGCCCGATAGGAGACCGTAATTGCGAAACGCAGCACTTGGCGGGGGCATGGGATCACGATGAGGAAGCGACGGGTCAAGGCGACCGTCTCCTATGACGGAACGGGATACCAGGGGTTCCAGCTCCAGCCGAACGGGGTCACCATCCAGGCGGTGATCGAGAAGGCGCTCGAGAGCCTCCTCCGGGAACCCGTCCGTATCCGGCCGGCCGGCCGCACCGACGCGGGGGTGCATGCCCGGCGGCAGGTGGTCGATTTTGCCGACTCCGGGAGACGGTCCCTGGAGGTCATCGTCCGCGGGGGGAACGCCCTTCTCCCCCCGGAGATCCGGATTCTTTCCGCCGAGGAGGTCCCCCTGGCCTTTGATGCGAGACGGTACGCGAAGTCCAAGGAATACCGGTACTTTCTCCACAATGCCCCCGTTCCCTCCCCGTTTTTCGCGAGGTATGCCTGGCACCTTGCGAGTCCCGTGGACCTCGGGGCGATGCGGGAAGGTCTCGCACATATCGTGGGAAGTCACGACTTCACCTCCTTCCGGGGGCAGGGGTGCGCGGCGAGGACGACGGTCCGGGAGATCTACCGAGCCGGGATCGGGGAGGCAGCCGTTCCGGGCCTGCACTGCGTCATGATCGCGGGCAGCGGTTTCCTCCGGCACATGGTGCGAAACGTGGTGGGGACCCTGGTGGACATCGGCAGGGGGAAGAGCCCCCCGGACCGAATGCGCGAACTTCTGGGGCTTGGGGACCGGACGCTCGCCGGGGAAACCGCCCCCCCCCACGGGCTGTTCCTGTGGGAAGTGTCCTACGGGAGCCCTCCGGACGCCGGTACCGCCGGGGAAAGGGCGGGGGGAGAAGGCTTTTTCTCTTGACGCGGGGAGTCGGGTGGGGTCTAATATCTCCTTTGATTTCGAAGCGAAAGGCTCTAGGAAATGAAGATGACGGACTTTTTCACGAAAGAGGACGCGACCCGGGAATGGTACGTGGTGGACGCGCAGGACCAGGTGCTCGGGCGGCTCGCGACCCGGGTGGCGTCGGTGTTGCGCGGGAAGCATAAGGCTGCGTTCACGCCCAACGCGGACATTGGCGATTTCGTCATCGTCATCAACGCGGACAAAGTGAAGCTGACCGGCCGGAAGATGACCGACAAGTCGTATTACCGGCATACGGGGTACATCGGGGGGCTGAAGGAGACCACGCCGGGAAAGGTGCTAGCATCAAAGCACCCGGGGCGGGTCGTCGAGTGGGCGGTTCGCGGAATGCTCCCGAAAACCCGGCTGGGGGACCGGCTGTTCACGAAGCTGAAAGTCTACGCCGGCCCGAATCATCCCCACAAGGCCCAGCAGCCAAGGCCGCTGGCCGTGAACGAACAGGAGAGGGCGTAATCGAATGGCACAGGCGAAGATCTATGCGACGGGCAAACGGAAAACCTCCATCGCGCGCGTCTACCTGACTCCGGGCAGCGGGCGGATCCAGGTGAACGGCCGGGAGTTCGAGGAGTACTTCCCCGTGCTCGCGCTGCGGGCGAACGCGGTGCAGCCGCTGGTCCTCACGGGGAAGCGGCAGAGCGTCGACGTGGAAGTCAACGTCACGGGCGGCGGCCCTGCGTCCCAGGCCGACTCGCTCAAATACGGGCTGGCCAAGGCGCTGCAGATCGAGAACCCCGAGCTCCGGACCACGCTCAAGCGTGCGGGGTACCTGACGAGGGACGCCCGTGTCAAGGAACGGAAAAAGTACGGACGACCGGGGGCGCGGAAACGGTTCCAGTTCTCCAAGCGGTAAGCACGCAGGGCGATTCGCCCCGCGGACGATTCCCGAAGGGGAAGGCCGGTGGCGCCTTCCCCTTTTTTGTTGGTGCGGGTCGTGACGGAAGCCGCGGGCGCATGCCTCGCTCCGCAGCCTCGGAGGGGGGCTCCTTCGGCTCTTGCTGCGCCGGCAACCGGGGACCCCAGGCGATGCGGGGGGTTCCGCGGAGCGGCCTGTGGAGCGAGGGGGAGATTGCGTCGAGCGGAACCGGCAGCGAGCGGGCGCAGGTCGCGAGCGTAGCGGAGGGGAATCCCCTGCGAGCCAGGGGCCCCGGGAACCGGCACTCGCAGCCGGGCGCACGACCGCTGCGCACGGTATCGTACATCGTCTCGACAGGAGACCGGAACTACGAGACGCGGCGCTCAGGATGAAAACGGTTCCGCAGCGGAGACCGCGATCCATGACCGAGAGGGAGGTGCCATGACCAAGGTGGCCATCTACGGGGCGACGGGCTACACGGGGTTCGAACTCATCCGTCTGCTGCTGTCGCATTCCAAGGCGAAGATATCGGCGCTTTCCTCCGAGCAGTATTCCGATCTGCCGTACGGGCAGGCATTCCCTTCCTTCCGGGGGATGCTTGCGAATGCGGCCTTCGGAAAGATGGAGCAGATCCGCTCCGTGGACGTGGACGCGGTCTTCCTTGCGCTTCCGCACACCGTTTCCGCCTCTGTGGCCGCGGAGATCCTCCCGCGGGGGCCCCGGGTCGTCGACCTGTCGGCCGACTTCCGTTTCCGGAGCATCCCGCTGTACGAGGCGGTCTACGGGGTGCGGCACGTGAGCCCGGAGCTCGGCGAACGGGCGGTCTACGGGCTGCCGGAGATCTACCGGGACGCCCTCCGCAAGACTCCGTTGGCGGCGGTC
>DATEXR010000244.1 GCA_035256765.1 Candidatus Deferrimicrobiaceae bacterium
CCGGGTGCGGCCGAAGTCCGAGAGGATCTGGGAAACGGCGCCTTCGACAAACAGGGAGGAGCCGGTTGCGTTTTGATTGGTCGTGGAGGAAAACGCCCGGGACCGGGTATATCCGGTGGAAAGGCTGATCGACGGATAATACCCCGATTCGGCCTGCCCCTTTCGCGCGATGGCCGCCGTCGTTTCGGCGTCGGCCTGGCCGACCAGGGGATGCCGGGAAAGAGCGATCGCGACGACGTTGTCCATGTTCCAGAGGATTCCGGCCCGGGCGGCGTTGTCGTTCCCGCCCGATGCGCTCTCCCCGCGGGTTCCTGCGGGAGGAGAGGCAACGCCCGGCGGCGGTTCCTGCGCCCGGCAGGGCAAATGCCCCAACCACAGCAAGAGGGCGACGGATGCCGCGACCGGAAGACGTTTCCGGAAGATCATTTTTTTCCGCCTTTCCCCCGCTTCCCTCCTGCGCCCCCGCCGGGGGACAGAGCCTGCAGGCAGTACCCTTCCACCATGCGGGAAAGACGGGAAAGGGGTACGTCGATGATCCCCAGCATGCTGTGCCGCGTGGTTCCGTAAAGGATTCCCCGGAGAAGGGCCGCCGTATCCCGCACGGGGAAGCTGGGGCGGAGAGTGCCGTCTTGGAACCCTTGCGTCAATCCCCGGGAGAGGATGTCGGTCATGCGGCTGAACCGGTTCCTGCTTTCCGCGGAACGGCCGTCATTCCCGACGGCGAGATGATTCGGGAAATCCCGGAGGATCACGAGGAAGCGGGTCTTGTTCCGTTCGAGGTATTCGAAGTGGAATCGGATGAGGCCGGAAAGCGTTTTCGCCCCGGTCTTTCCATCCCCGGCCAGGCGTTCCGCCCCCGCCATGTACTCCTCCACCATCTCGTCGAAGATGGTGAGGAAGATCCCGTCCTTGCTTCCGAAGTGATGGTAGAGCGTCCCCTCGGCGACCCCCGCCTCCTGGGCGATCTCCGCGGTGGTGGTGTTGCTGTACCCTTTTTCCGCGAACAGATGGGAGGCAACCGCCAGAATGGCGGACCGCTTGCTGGGCTCCCCCAATCCCCTCCCCCCCTCTACCGAGTGAGTGCTCAGTCGGTCAGGACAAGGTAGAGCGGGGGAAAACGGATGTCAAGAGCTATTCCCGGAGGATACCCCCGATGCCCGGACCTTTCCGCAGCCGGAGGAATCTAATGTCCGACTGCCTATTCTTGCGGAAACCGGAGGATGCGATGAAGACCAACCTCGTGCCGATCACGGAATTCCTCGGTTGGATGATGATCCCGCTGCTGGTGGCCACGGTTTCCGGCGCGGCGGAAAACGGCGGAGGGGCGAAGCAGGCCCCGCAACCGGCGACGGCAACCTTCGCGGGCGGCTGTTTCTGGTGCATGGAGTCCCCTTTCGACAAGCGGGACGGGGTTCTCTCCGTCACGGTGGGATACACGGGGGGACAAAAGAAGAACCCGACCTACGAGGAAGTGTCGGCCGGAGGGACGGGGCACGCCGAGGCCGTGCAGATCGTCTACGACCCCGCGAAAATCTCGTATGAGAGGCTGCTCGGGATCTTCTGGCGCAACGTGGACCCGCTGACCAGGGACGCCCAGTTCTGCGACCACGGAAACCAGTACCGATCGGCGATCTTCTCCCACGACGAGCAGCAAAAAAAACTTGCCGAGGCGTCGAAAAAAGCCCTGGAGGAGTCG
>DATEXR010000245.1 GCA_035256765.1 Candidatus Deferrimicrobiaceae bacterium
GGCTGCCACCCGGGGCTTTCCTGCTTTACGGACTGCTGCGCGGACGTGAACATCCTGCTGACACCGATGGATGTCCTGAGCCTTTCCCGCCGCCTCGGCATCACCACGGGGGAGTTTATCGCGCGGCATACGCTCACACCGGTCACGAAGGATCTCCACCTCCCCGTCCTGATGCTCCGGATGGGCGAGGAGCCCGAAAGGCGGTGCCTGTTCGTCGGCACAGAGGGGTGCGACGTGTACCAGGATCGCCCGTGGTCGTGCCGGATGTATCCCGTGGGGATGGGACTTCCGCCCGCACGCGCGGGGGAGGAGCCGAAACCGGTGTACTTCCTCTTCGAGGACGACTTCTGCAAAGGCCGCACCGAACCAAAGGAATGGACCGTCGACAAGTGGCGGAACGACCAGGACGTGGCGGCCAGGGAGGAGATCGAGGCCGGGTACCGCGAGATCGTTTCCCACCCCTGGTTCATCGGGGGCCGCCAGCTCGATCCGAAGCGGATGGAGATGTTTCACACCGCATGCTACGACCTCGACAAGTTCCGCGATTTCATCTTCGACAGCACGTTCCTTTCGCGTTTCGAACTGGAGGATTCCCTCATGGCGAAGCTGCGGGACGACGACATGGCGCTTCTGCGCTTCGCCTTCCGCTGGCTCCGCTTCGCCCTGTTCGCCGAACCCACAATGAAGGTGCGCGAAGGCGCACCGAACGTCCGGAGGAAGGTATGAACGTTTCCAGTCCGCGGCCCCTCCTCGTCGTCGGGGCGGGGATCGCCGGCATCACGGCGGCCCTCGAGGCGGCTGAGGCCGGCAAAGAGGCGGTCCTCGTCGAGCGCGAGCAGTCGGTCGGCGGCCGCGTGCTCCGCAGCCACCAGTATTTCCCGAAGCTTTGTCCGCCGTCGTGCGGCATGGAGATCAACGTCCGCCGCCTGGAGAAGAACCCCCGCATCCGCGTGCTCACGGGTGCGCAGGTGGCGAAGGCGGCCCGCAGCGCGAACGGGTGGACGGTCACGATCGCGGTTTCGCCTCATTTCGTCAACGAGCGCTGCACGGTCTGCGGCGAGTGCGCGAAGGTGTGTCCCGCGAAGGTGCCCGATCCGTTCAACCTCGGGATGAACGAGGTGACCGCCATCCGGCTTCCGCACCCGGATGCGTGGCCGCGGAGATTCGTGCTGGACCGCAGCGCATGTCCGTCCGGCTGCAAGGCCTGCGTGGACGCCTGTGCTTACGACGCCATCGATCTGAACGCCGCCGGCCACGAGGAGACGATCGAGGCCTCGGCGGTGGTCCTCGCCACCGGCTGGAGTCCCTATCCCGTCGAGAAGCTCCCCGAGCTCGGGGGCGGCCGTTTCCGGGACGTGGTCGCCAACGTCAACTTCGAGCGACTCGCCTCGCCCTCGGGTCCCACGGGCGGGAAGATCCTTCGACCCTCCGACGGAACGCCGCCGAAGAAGATCGCCTTCGTGCAGTGCGCCGGGTCGCGCGACGTCAACCACCTGCCGTATTGTTCGGCGGTGTGCTGTCTGGCCTCGCTCAAGCAGGCGACCTACGTCAAGGAGCAGATCCCCGACGCCGAGGTGACGTTGTACTACATCGACCGGCGGGCACCCGGCCGCAACGAAGACGTGCTCACGAAGGTCGCGGCGACGGAGGGCGTGAAGCTCGTGAAGGGCAAGGTCGGGAAGATCGAGGAATGCGCCGGCGGGTTCAAGCTCCGCCTGGAGGACGTGGATGTGGGAAGGATCCTGGACGCGTTCGCCGACCTCGTCGTGCTCGCCACCGGCATGGTCTCCAACCTCAAGGGGGAGAAGCCTCCGTTCGGGATCGGCATGGACGACGACGGGTTCGGTCTCGATAACCCGGGGGCCTCGCTGTTCGTCGCCGGTGTCGCCCGGCGGCCCGAGGACGTCGCGGCCTCGGTGCGCGACGCCACGGGAGCGGCCGCGAAGGCGTCGGTGGCCGCGAGAAGGAGCGCGTGATGGAAAAAGTAGGCCTTTTCCTGTGCACCGGCTGCGAGATCGGTGCCGCAATAAAGACGGACGGGTTGGAGTCCCTGGCGAAGAAGGGCGGCGCGAAGTCGGTCGTCATGCACCCGTGGCTCTGCTCCGAGGAGGGCGTCGCGGCGATCCGGAAGGCCGTGGACGACGGGTCGGTGGACGGCGTGCTCATCGCGGCCTGTTCCCCGCGCGCCATGACCGCCGAGTTCCGCTTCGATTCCCTCAAGGTGTCGGTCGAGCGTATCGGCCTCAGGGAGCAGGTGGCCTGGTCCCACCCGCACGGGGAGGAGGACACGCAGATGCTTGCGGAAGACCTCCTCCGGATGGGGCTGGTGCGGACCGCGAAGAACATCCTTCCGAAGCCCCTGGCCGAGACCATCGAGAAGACGGTGCTGGTCGTCGGCGGAGGCGTGGCCGGCTTGAGCGCGGCCAAGGCCGCCGCGGGCATGGGTCACCCGGTCGTGGTGGTGGAGTCCTCCGC
>DATEXR010000246.1 GCA_035256765.1 Candidatus Deferrimicrobiaceae bacterium
GTTCCCGATCGGATCGGCGGGGAAAATATCCGGGGACGGAAGCAGCCATTGGAAAAGATCGCTGTTTTATCCTGGCGAAAATCGCCACCTCGGAAAGAGTTAGAGGAATTTTCTTTTTTCCCCGGCTTTTCCTTGACAGCCCCCCGGGGACACCATATCTTGTATGCGTGATGAACTTCCACCACAAGATACGCCATCATTAAAGTAGGATAATACCTACAAGGGAGCAGCGATCATGAACCTGGACTTCCCGGTTTCCGTACCCTCCATCCCGGCGAACGACAAGGCGGAAGGCGTAGTCGTCGCCGGAACCCGAAAGCTTGCGGACCACCCTCCCGGGGAGTGGGTCGAAAGGATGAAGGCGAAATACGGCCCGATGCCGGTCTCGGAGAACGCCCGGAAGGTCCTCGAGCGCCGGTACCTCAAGAAGGACCCCGCCGGAGAGAGGATGGAGTCCCCCGAGGAGATGCTCGCGCGCGTGGCCTACAACATCGCGATGGCGGAGGGGCTCTACTACGGCGCCGTGCCCGAGGTTGTCCTCCGGTGGGCGGAGAGGTTCTACGCGATGATGATCCGTCTCGACTTCATGCCCAACTCCCCCACCCTGATGAACGCCGGACGGGAGCTGCAGCAGCTGTCGGCGTGCTTCGTGCTCCCCGTCGACGACACGATGGAGTCGATCTTCGAGGCGGTCAAGAACACCGCGCTCATCCACAAGAGCGGGGGGGGTACCGGCTTCTCCTTCTCCCGGCTTCGGCCCAAGCATGACGTCGTCAAGTCCACCAAGGGGATCTCGTCGGGGCCCATCTCCTTCATGACCGTGTTCGACGCGGCGACCGAGACGATCAAGCAGGGCGGGACGAGACGCGGGGCGAACATGGGGATCCTGCGGGTCGACCATCCCGACATCCTCGGGTTCATCACCTGCAAGACGGAGAGCCGGCGCATGAACAACTTCAACATCTCCGTGGCGATCACCGAGGACTTCATGAAGGCGGTGGAGGCGGACGCGGATTACGAGCTCGTCAACCCCCACGGCGGGATGGTCGTCGCGCGACTCTTGGCCCGCGAGGTGTTCGAAAAGATCGTGGACGCGGCGTGGCGGAACGGGGAACCGGGGATCATCTTCCTGGACCGGATCAACCGGGACAACCCCACCCCCAAGCTCGGCGCCATCGAAAGCACGAATCCGTGCCTTGCCGGGGATACGCTGGTCGCGGTAGCGGACGGCCGCGAGTCGGTCTCCATCCGGCAGCTCGCCGAGGAAGGTAAGGATGTGCCCGTCCATTGCCGCGGTCGGAACGGCCGGGTGACGGTCCGGATGATGCGGAACCCTCGCGTCACCGGGCACGGAAGGCGCATTCTCAAAGTCGTGCTGGACGACGGGAATTCCCTGAGGGTTACGGAAAACCACCGGTTCGTCCTTTCCGACGGCGCGGTCCGGGAAGCAAGGGAGCTGGTCTCCGGCGACAGCTTGGGCGTCATGACCCGCCGTGCATCGTCGTTCGAGAAATTGATGCCGTCCTCGAGCAGCAGCTCGCAGCCTTACTGGTGGGTCACATCCACCGACCATCCGAAATGGAATCCCGAGCATCGGCTGATCGCCAACTTTCATCACCGCAGGCGGACCGGCAAGAACATGGATTGGCACAGGCACGACGAAACGAAGGCGCGAATCGGGTTCTCGACCACGCGCCGCTTCACCGATGAGCACTTCCGCGCGCGTCACGGCGCGGCCGTGACCTCCGCCATGGCCGAGAACCGGGAGGCGTTCATGGCGGCGATCCGCGAGCGGGCACTTAAGCGGCTCGTCGAGTGCCAGGGGGCCACCGACCTCCGCTGCTTCCTCCAAGGCAATGTCGTTTTGGTCGAGCGGACATGCGAACGTTGCGGTGCCCCGTTTGCCGTCCGGTGGACGCGGCGCGAGCAAGCCTTCTGTTCTCGGTCGTGCTACCTGTCCCGGCACAACGGGGATTCCGGCATCCGGGAACGGATCGTCCAAGGCATACGCTCCACGGGTCTCAACAAGGCAGAGGATCGATATCGGAGACAGATCACTTGCTTCCTCGACCTGAAATTCGAGAGCGGACGGACCCCGCTCAAAAAGGAGTGGGAGGCGCATTGCGGATCGGAAGGGGTCTCCCGACGCCTCGGAACGGCATACGGATTCTCGACATATGATGCCCTGAAAAACGCTGCCCTGACGCACAACCACCGGGTTGTCGCGGTGGTTCCTGACGGCGTCGAAGACGTTTACAACGGCACGGTCGACGAGCACCACAATTTCTACGTCGGCCATTTCCGCGGAACCGTGGACGGCGACCTCTCCTACCACTATGTGAATGTTCGCCAGTGCGGGGAGCAGCCTCTTTTGCCCTACGAAAGCTGCAACCTGGGCTCCATCAACCTCTCCCGCATGGTGTCGGGCGAGAACGGGGGCCCCCGGATCGACTACCCGAAGATGCGCGAGACGGTCCACGATGCGATCCGGTTCCTCGACGACGTGATCGACATGAACAAATACCCCCTCCCCGAGATCCGCCAGATGACGATGGGGAACCGGAAGGTCGGGCTGGGGGTGATGGGGTTCGCCGACACGCTCATCCGGCTGGGCATCCCCTACGACTCGGACGAGGCCCTGGCCGTCGCCCAGGAGGTGATGAGCTTCCTCCAGGAGGAGTCGGTCGCCGCCTCGTCGAACCTGGCACGCGAGCGGGGCCCGTTCCCGAACTACGACGTGAGCGTGTTCCCGGAGCGGGAGAATATCCCCCGGCGCAACGCCACCACCACGACGATCGCCCCCACGGGGACCATCAGCATCATCGCCGGGTGCAGCAGCGGCATCGAGCCGATCTTCGCCCTGTCGTTCATCCGCAACGTGATGGACAACGACCACCTGGTCGAGGTGAACCCCCTCTTCGAGGAGGAGATGAAGGGGCGCGGCATCTACTCGCTGGAGCAAATGAAGGAGATCTCCCGGAAAGGGACCCTGCGCCACGTGGAGAGGATCCCGGAGGAGGTGCGCCGGGTCTTCGTGACGGCCCACGACATCTCGCCCGAGGCGCATCTGCGGATGCAGGCCGCCTTCCAGAAGCACGTCGACAACGCCGTGTCCAAGACGGTCAACTTCCCCTCGGACGCGACCCGGGAGGACATCCGCAAGGTCTACCTGCTCTCGTACCGGCTGGGCTGCAAGGGGGTCACCGTCTACCGGGACAAGAGCCGGGACGAGCAGGTGCTGAACATCGGCGAGGTGAACCGGACGGAGTCCGACCGGAAGGCCGATGCCCCGGAGAGGGGCTCCGGCTACGTCTCCACCCGCCCGCGCCCCGATACCCTTCTCGGGGTCACCAAGGAGATGAAGACCAGTTGCGGGAAGATCTACGTGACGATGAACCGCGACGAGAAGGGGATCTTCGAGGTGTTCAACCAGATGGGGAAGGCGGGAGGATGCGCGGCCTCGCAGTCCGAGGCGATCGGGAGGCTCGCTTCCCTGGCCCTCCGCTCGGGGGTCAAGCCCGACATGATCGTCAAGCAGCTCAAGGGGATCTCCTGCCACCTCCCGGCGTGGGCCGGAAACGGCGCGAAGATCATGTCGTGCGCGGACGCGGTGGCCAAGGCCGTAGAGTGGTACATCGACCACGTCGACACGATGTTCACCGCCGACGCGCCGCCCGTGGAGTCCCCGCTCTCCGGAGACGGGAAAGAAGCCATCCGGCAGGTGGGTGCCCTCGGCAGCGAGGAGTTCGGAGTCGCGCGGGGGGCCTGCCCCGACTGCGGCAGCCAGGTCGAGATGCAGGAGGGGTGCCTCAAGTGCCGTTCCTGCGGGTTCTCGGAGTG
>DATEXR010000247.1 GCA_035256765.1 Candidatus Deferrimicrobiaceae bacterium
CTGGTCACCGAAACCGGGTTCGAGAAACTGACTCTCATGGAAGAGGGGATCATCGTCTGCGAAACCACGGAGAAGGGGGAAACATGACCGATTTTCTGAACCGGGAGGAGGCGGTCCTTCTCGTCGTGGACGTGCAGGAGAGGCTCGTCCCCGCCATCCACAAGGACCTCTACCCACGGGCGCTCAGGAATATGCAGATCGCGATCGAGGCGGCCGGGACGCTCGGGATTCCGATCCTCCTCACGGAGCAATACCCGAAAGGTCTCGGCAGGACCGTACCCGAGGTCATGGGAGCGCTCGACGGAAAGGAGTACCGGCTGTTCGAGAAGATGACCTTCAGCTGCGCGCGGGACGAGGGGTTCCTTTCCGCGGTTTCCGACCTGAACCGGCGGCAGGTGATCCTCGTGGGGATGGAGACCCACGTGTGTGTCTACCAGACCTCGGTCGACCTTTGCCGCGCCGGCTACTCTCTCTTCATCCTCGACGACGCCGTCTCCTCGCGCTTCCTGCACAACTACCAAAGCGGCCTGCAGGCTCTCCGGGACGCCGGCTGCACGGTCATCAGCACGGAAACGGCGATTTTCGAGCTCCTCAAGGTGGCGGCGACGCCCGAGTTCAAAAAGGTCTCCTCGCTCATCAAATGAGGGCGCGTCCCCTCCTCATCGCCGCCATCGCGGCGTTCTCCTGCGGGATGATCCTTGCCCAAGTCCAGGCCGGCCGGCAGAGCGTCGCCCTTGTTCCGCCGCAACCCGTCGGTATGGAAGAGGGGCAAGGGATCTCCGCGCTTCTCGCCCAATCCTTGGCGGAAAATCTGAAAGACCGGTTCGACGTCCACCTCGTCGAGGGGGACCCGGGGAACGATCCCGGGTGGTGGAAGCGGAAGGCGCGCGCCCTCGGCGCCACGTATGTCCTGACGGGAACCGTATCCCGGATCGGCCGAACGGCCACGCTCGACCTGACCCTGGCTCCGACGGAGGACCCGGGAAAGGGGAGGACGGTATTTATCACGGCCGGGGAAGGAAGATTCCCTGCGGAAAGCACCGGTGCCGGGAGGCCGGGCGAACTGCCTCCCGCGTATCGGCAGATGGCCGCCGAGGCGTCCGCGAAGCTCAAACTCCTTTTTTTCGGTGGCGGGCAGATCGGCGAGGGAGGCACAGGGAGAAAGATCCCGTCCCTCAACGGGAAGGTCAGTCGAAGCAAGAATATTCCCGGGGAGGTCATCTCGCTCGCGGCGGGGGACACGGACCGGAACGGGAAACCCGAGGTCGTCGCAGCGCTTCCCGATTCCCTGGTGATCTACCAGGTGACGGGGGAAGACCTGGTCGAAAAATCCCGGATCCCGGCGCCGGAAGGGGGGCTTTTCCACGTCGATGTCGCCGACCTGAACCGGAACGGGATCGCCGATATCGTCGTCGTGCGCTACCTCTCCGGCAGGGCGGTCTCCGACGTGTGGGAATTCGACGGGAAGCAGTACCGGCGGATCGCGGGCGACATCCCCTACTTCCTTCGCACGGCGGACATGGGACCCGACGGGATGGTCCTCCTCGGCCAGGAATCCGATCCCGTGACGATTTTCAAGGGGCCCGTATTCCGGATCCCCCCGGGCCGGTTCGGGGCGGGGGAGTTCTCCGGTCGGAACGCTCCTCTTCCCTTGCCCGCGGGCACGTGGATCTATTCCTTCGTTCCCGTCCGGTATCAGGGAGGCCTTCGGTTCGTGGCCCTGGAGGAGGGGGGCAGGCTCCGGTTGATCGACGGGAAAGGGGAAAAGCTGTGGGAGAGCATCGACGCGGTCTCCGGTACCGGGCTGTCCCTCGATGCCGCGGTCACGGAGCTTCCCGGTCCACCCGGGGAACGGGTCGCCCGGCGACTCTTCCTGCCCGAAAGACTCTTCGCCGCGGACCTCGACGGGGACAGGAACGACGAGATCGTCGTCGTGAACAACATCGTGTCCGCCGGCGGGTTCTTCGAGAACCTGCGCATCTATACGAACGCGGAGGTCCTCTGCTTCGGTCAGAACAGCGACAGCCTGGAGCTGGTCTGGCGCACGCCCCAGATCGAGAGCCCGGCGATGGACGCCTTTCTCGACATCCGGCCCGGCGGGAAATCGCCGCGCATCGCCGTCGCCTCCCGCGACAGGGCGAAGATCCTGGGGAAGTTCGGGGAATGGCGCCTCTACTGGGTGAAGTAAGAGACCTTTCCCCGCAGCAAATTCCGGTTTGAAACGGCACACCTTCGTCTTATAATAACTGTTTCCTGCATGCGTGGCGGTGTAGCTCAGTTGGTGAGAGCATGCGGCTCATATCCGCAGTGTCCGGGGTTCAAGTCCCTGCACCGCCACCAGTCTTTTCCCACTCCCTCCGAGCGCGATTCTCCCGGTTCGTGTGCGGCCTGATTGTGTTAAAATCGT
>DATEXR010000248.1 GCA_035256765.1 Candidatus Deferrimicrobiaceae bacterium
GCTCGCCTCCCCCATCTCCCAGCGGCTCTTCGATAGCGCGGCATCGGGATCGAACCGCCGCAGGAATCCGTCCCAGTAGGTCCGGGCGACGGGCCCGCCTTCCCGGAAATCCTGCTCGATCCGGTCCTTCGGCGCCTCGCCCCCGCCGCGGGCGATCGCCTTGCGGGTGTCCTCCACGATCGTGTTCCGGGATGCCGAGGAAAGGCGCGTCCAGATCCCGGGGTAGTCCCGGTTCTTCATCGCGACGAATGTCGATTCGACGGAGAAGAGGAGGACCTTGACCGTTGCCTGGTCGGGAACGGTGGTGTGGGCGCGGCAGGCGGAAAGAAAGGTAGCGGACAGAAAAACGCAGAGCATCGCAAGAAAGACACGAAGAGGGACGCGATTTACCGTCGATCTGCCCCGGGTCAATTAGCGACTTTCACGCGGGACGGAGGGCGGATCAGTGGTTCGACGTGGAGCCCCCTCCGCTGAAGATTGCGATGCCGCCCCCGATCAACAACGCGCCTCCGAGGGCATACAACCCGATGGTACCCGTGGACGTGCCGGCGGCGACCTTCTTCCCGGACTCATTCCCCGTGTCCAGAACGGCCGCGGCCTCCTTCTTTTGCTCCTCTCCCGGCGCAGGCGCAGGCGCCGCGGGAGGGGCCACCCCAGGCTTTCTCGGCCACACGGGCCAGTCTTCCGCCACGACGGCGGTCCGGACCGGGATCGGGGCGGAGGAAAGGAATGCGGCAGCGCAGAGGACCGAAAGGATCTTTTTCAGGGTCATGGTCATGTTCACCGCCTCGCTTGAGTGCGATTCATCGCCAGTTCTATCTTATTTTCGGCCGATGAGAAAAATATCTTTCCGTTCTTTGTCCAGCCAGATCCCCGCGTTCCTGCCGATGGTGTCGAACAGGGTGCGGTAATGATCGACGTCCTGTCCGACGTCTCGCGTCCACGGCGACAGGGCGTACCGGTAAGTGGTCCTCGAATCCCTGCCCAGGAAGAGCCGAATGGGGATCTCGACGGAAATTCCCTTGTCATGGTACCCCCGGTTGAACGGATCGGTGAACTTCGAGGTGTCGGTCACGCTGTACCAGGCCGACAGGACCACGCCGTTGACCGACTTGGACACCGTCATCCTCCCCCCTTCGTCCCCCGCCAGGAACCTGCCCGCCTTCACGTCGATCCAGAGATCGGCCTCCGGGATGTTGAGCCGCCCGTTCGCGAACCCGGTGTAGTAATCCTTCCCCGAAATCAGCCCGAAGGGGTTGCCGGGCTCCCGTTTTCTCACTGCGCTGCCGCCGATCCCCGCCAGGAACCGGCCGTTAAGGATCGGCAGGGCAATCTCCGCGTCCACGCCGGCGTACTCGACCTCGAGAAGCCCCGCGGCGACCCTCCCGTACAGAAGCGGCGACGGCGTCTTGTGGATCTGCTCGAACAGAAGCCTGCCCAGCGCAACGTCCTCCTTCTTGTACTCCACGATGTCGCTTCGCACCGGGATGGAAAGCGGCGTGTTCGACGTGGACACGGTGTTCAGCGGATACCCTTCCGCCCCGACGACGAGCGACCCTCCCTTCCACGGATGCGCGCTGACACGGCCGGTGAGGCCGAACCGGTACTTGAAGAACCCGGAAGGGTCGTTGAGGAACGTCTCGAGGACCGGTTTCACCTCGTAGTCGAGCCATCGCCGGTGCACGGTCTTTTCGACGTAGGGGCGGTCCTCGTCCGTCCTAAACGTCGACAGCTCGAAGAACCGGTCCCGCCCGATCTCGCCCGAGGAGAGCATCGCGAGCCCGGTCCGGGTCGTGACGAAATCGACGACAGGGATCCCGTTCTCCGTCATCTGGATGTGGAGGTAGTCGACGGTGTCGGGGATCCGCGGGGCCACGACCTCGAGAATGACCTCGACCGCCCTCGGCGTGAAGAAGTACCGGTCGTTCTGCGCCCGGATCTGCAGCGTGATCCCGTCGGAGTTGACCCCGATGTCGGAGAAGCCGGATGCGGCAAGGCTGGCCGCGATCCGGTCCGAAAGGGGGTCGGACCGATGTTCGGCCCCCTCCCGGTAGGGGGAATCGTAGATCGGGATCATCGGCCTGCCGATGTCGAACGCCACCGAGAAGTTCACCCCCAGCCGGTTCCCCCGCTGGTAGGTCACGTCGATCTCCGACCAGCGTGTCGGCTTCGCCCGGAGGCCGAAATTGAAACGCGAGGGGACCTGCTCGGTGAAGTACCGCGGTTGCGCCGGGTCGGTCGTCTGCCGGTGGTAGTCGATCGGGCTGTATTCCGCCATGAGGGAGAATCTTTCGGAAGGGGAGAACTGGATCCCCCCGAACGCCTTGGCGTCGCGCAGCCATTGCCTTGGGTCGGTGAACAGCTCGAGGCCGAACGACTCCCCCGTGGAGGAAAGGGGCCTTTTGCCCAGCCGGCCGTTTCCCCATCCCAAGGTAAAGTCGAAGGGGAAGAGTTGCTTGCTGGCGATGACGGCCTGGGAGGAGTAGATCCGCGTGCCCTGGTGGTCCATGACCGCCACGGCGACTGCCGGCGTGTACTTCCCCTCGCGAAGGATCTGGATCTTGGCGTCGAACGCCTTGTCCTTATAGTCACCGTACGCGCCGAAATCGTTGAACCCCGGGACGCCGCGGACCTCCGTGATCCGGCCGTTCACCTAGAGCCGGGGGAAAAGCCCGATCGTCCCGTAATATATCCGGTACGGGTCGACGAAGCTCGCCCCGATCCGGTACCGGTTCTCCTGCATCACCCGGGCCGTCGGCGTCTCCATGAGTCCCGTAAGGCCCGTGTTGGACGGGTAGGTGAAGGGGAAATCGTCCGCGGATGCGATGGACGCAGGGAGAAGAAAAACCGCGGTGCGGAGAAGAGACGATGCGACGGTCCGGAAGAGAGTTGCGCGGGGGTTCCGGGTCACGGAAGCTCCAGGAAGGCCCCGGTGGTCCGGTCGACTTCCAGGAGCAGCCCGCGTATCTTCATGAGGTTCTTCTTCCCGATCGGTTCCGACGGCCTCTTCGGCGCCACGATTTCATCCCCGGCCTCGACCTGGTGGGAGTCCTTGCGGAACGCGGTGATCTCCCACCGGGAGGCCGCCCCGTTCCACCGGATCCACGGCTCCGAAAGCGTCTCCATCGTTCCGTCCGCCT
>DATEXR010000249.1 GCA_035256765.1 Candidatus Deferrimicrobiaceae bacterium
TGTCGGTAGTACGGTTGGAGGAGTGTCCCGCCGAAGGGAAGAAATCGCGTCGAGCGGAACCGGCAGCGAGCGGGCGCAAGGTCGCGAGCGTAGCGGAGTGGAACCCCCCG
This sequence comes from Candidatus Deferrimicrobiaceae bacterium, assembly GCA_035256765.1. Lineage (NCBI taxonomy): Bacteria > Candidatus Deferrimicrobiota > Candidatus Deferrimicrobia > Candidatus Deferrimicrobiales > Candidatus Deferrimicrobiaceae > Candidatus Deferrimicrobiaceae bacterium. The sequence goes on from DATEXR010000249.1 coordinate 111, forward strand.
CGAGCCAGGGGCCCATGTTCCCGGCGGAGAAACTGCAGCCGGGAGACCGGAGGTCTTTCCCCAACGAAAAAGGGCACGGTCGCTCGTGCCCCAACCCATGCATCATCCGTCATGATCCCGCCGGCCGGCTACCAGACCCCGGTCTTGAGATATTCGTGCATCGCGGCGGCCGCCTTGCGGCCGGCGCCCATGGCGAGGATGACGGTTGCCGCGCCGATCACGATGTCGCCGCCGGCGAACACCCCCTTCTTGCTCGTCTTTCCCGTCTCCTGGTCGGCCAGGATGTTCCCCCATTTGTTCGTGTCGAGCCCGGGGGTGGTAGCCGGGACGAGGGGGTTGGCGCCGTTGCCGATCGACATGACGACGGTGTCCACCGACAGGCGGAACTCGGATCCCTTGACGGGGACCGGGCGGCGCCGCCCCGACGCGTCGGGCTCGCCCAGTTCCATCTTCTGGCACTCGATATCCGTGACCCACGCTTCGTCGTTCCCCAGGAAACGGACGGGGTTGGTGAGGAGGTGGAACTCGATCCCCTCCTCCTCGGCGTGGTGGATCTCCTCGATGCGGGCGGGCATCTCCTTCTTCGAACGCCGGTAGACGAGGTACACCTTCTCCGCGCCCATGCGCAAGGCCGTGCGGGCGGCGTCCATCGCCACGTTCCCCCCGCCGACGACCGCGACGTGCTTCCCCCGGAACAACGGGGTGTCCGCCACGGGGAACAGATACGCCTTCATCAGGTTGGAGCGCGTCAGGTACTCGTTGGCCGAATAGATCCCGATCAGGTTCTCCCCGGGGATGTTCATGAAGTACGGAAGCCCTGCGCCGGTCCCGATGAAGCAGGCATCGAACTTTTCCTCCCCCAGGAGTTCGTCGATCGTGATCGTCTTCCCGATGACGACATCGCACTCCAGCTTCGCGCCGAGGCTGCAGATGTAATCCACCTCCGACTGCACGATGTCTTTGGGGAGGCGGAATTCCGGGATGCCGTACATGAGCACCCCCCCCGGCTTGTGGAGTGCCTCGAAGATGGTGACGTCGTGCCCTATCTGGACCAGGTCCCCCGCGACGGTCAGGCCCGCGGGTCCGGCCCCGACGACCGCCACGCGCTTGCCCGTGGGGGGCGCGACCTCGGGGACCACCACGTTGCCGGTGACCCGCTCGAAGTCCGCGACGAACCGCTCCAGCCGGCCGATGGCGACCGGCTCGCCCTTCTTGCCGATGACGCACGGCATCTCGCACTGCTCCTCCTGGGGGCAGACGCGTCCGCACACCGCAGGGAGAGTGTTGTCCTCCTTGATCTTCCGGGCGGCTTCGACGAATTTTCCCTTCCGGACGAGATCGATGAACTCGGGAATCTTGATGTTGACCGGGCACCCTTTGATGCACGCCGGGTTCTTGCACTGGATGCAGCGGGATGCCTCCAGGATCGCCAGGTCGGGAGTGAGACCAAAGGGAACCTCCCGGAAGTTTTTTCTTCTGACCTCCGGGGGCTGCTCCGGCATCGGCTGCCGGGGGATGCTGGACGGCTTGGGACGGCGGGTCGGTTTCGCGTCGGCCATTACCGTCCCCCTCCCTTCGTCACGGGGGCGGGGGCCGGGGCTTTGCCTGCCGGTGGCTTTCCCCCCACGCACTTGCCGTCCTTGTGTTGATACCGTTCCATCGCCACCTTCTCCTCCTTCAGGTAGGCGCGGTTGCGCATCACCAGTTCCTTGAAATCGACCTCGTGCCCGTCGAACTCCGGGCCGTCCACGCAGACGAACCGGGTCACCCCGCCCACGGTCACCCGGCACGCCCCGCACATCCCCGTGGCGTCCACCATGATGGGGTTCAAGCTCACCACCGTCTTGATCCCGTGGGGCTTGGTGACCTCCGCCACCGCCCGCATCATCGGGACCGGGCCGATGGCGAAGCACAGGTCGATCTTCTCCCCGGCGTCGATCCGTTCCTGGAGGGCCGCGGTGACGAAGCCCTTCTTGGCGTACGAGCCGTCGTCGGTGGTGACGATCAGGGTGTCGCTGATCGGCTTCATCTCCTCCTCGAGGATGAGGAGGTCTTTCGTCCTCGCGCCGATGATCGAGATCAGCCGGTTCCCCGCGTTCTTGATGGCGGTCGCGATGGGGAGCAGGGGCGCCGTGCCGATCCCTCCGCCGATTCCGACGACGGTGCCGAAGTTCTCGATGTGCGTCGGCAGCCCGAGGGGGCCCACGACGTCCTGGATAGTCTCCCCCGGCTTCATCTCGGAGAGCTCCGCAGTCGACTTGCCGACCACCTGGTAGATGATGGTCACCGTCCCGTCCCCGGGGTCGGAATTCACGATGGTCAGGGGGATGCGCTCGCTCATCTCCCCTTTCCGGATGACGAGAAACTGCCCCGCCTTCCGTTTGCGCGCGATCCGGGGCGCCTCGATCTTCTGGAAGAAGACTTTCTGGGCGATCTCTTTGCTTTCGGTGAGCGTGAACAACGGGGGACCTCCGAGCCCGCCGGCACACGGCCGGACGATCGAAACCAATAGTGGTCTTGGCGGGACTTTTACCGGTTTAAAAACCTTGCGATATTACTTTTTCCCGCCCCCGAAATCAAGGGGAAAAAACCGCGCGGATGTCCCTCCAGAGAAGGTCGACCCCCGATCGGGTCTTCGCGGAGACGACCACCGGGGGGCCTCCGCGTTCCAGCCACGGCGGCCCGGAAAAACGGGAAGCGAAACCGGGAATCTCCCTCGGCTTCACCTTGTCCGCCTTCATGCCCACCCAACGGTACGGTACGCCCAGGGATCCGAGGTATTCCGCAAGCATCTCTTCCTCTTCCTCCGGGCCGCGCCGCACATCCACCAGGAGGTAGACCTTCCTCAGGAGGCGGCATCCGGAGAAATACCCTTCGACGAGCGTTTTCCACCCTTCGCGCTCCGCCCGGGAGACCTTCGCGAACCCGTATCCGGGAAGATCGGCGAAAGCGAACCGCCCTTCGATCTCGAAGAAGACGATCCCGCGCGTCCTGCCGGGCGTCCGTCCCACCCGGGCAAGCCGAGCGTTCCCCACCAGGGCGTTCAGCAGCGATGATTTCCCCACGTTGGACCGGCCCGCAAAAGCCGCCTGGGGGAGCGGGATTTTCGGCCATCCCTCGCCTGTCGGATCGAACATGAGGAAACGGGGCGGGACGGCCACGGGCTCTCCCCTTTACTTTTTGAGAACCGCCTGGACGGCCTTTTCGAGCGTTTCCTCCGCGACACGGCCCATCCCGGCAAAAGTGACCTTCCCCCCCCTGTCCACGAGAAACAGGGTGGGTATCTCCGTCACCCGGTACGCATCGGCGACCTTGAACATCCGCTTTTCGTCCCCCTCGTCGAGAAGAACCCGGAAGGTGTACCCCTCCTGCTTCGCGAATCCCGCGACCGTCGCCTTGAGGGGCTCCCCGTCCAGGGAAACCGCCGCCACGTCGACGTCGCCACCGTACTTATTCTGGATCTTCTGCAGGACCGGAAGATTGGCGCGGCACGGATCGCAAAAAACGGAAAAAAAGACGAGGAGAAGCGGCTTTTTCCCCCCCTCCTCGCCGAAGGAAAATTTTGTCCCGAGCATGTCCGGGAGGCGGAACGCAGGCGCGCCGGCCCCGGGGCCCAGCGACGGGATTTTCTCCGGGGCGCTTTCCGGCGCCCGGTCCGGTGCCTGCTCTTTCCCATGGGCCAGGGTCAGCCCGCATGCCAGGAGGAGAACCCCCGCCGCAACGGGGAGAGCCTTCCGGATCCCGCGCCTCATCGGGCTTCCCTACACGTCGCCCAGCACCTTCTCGTTCACCGTGATCTTCGCCTTCTTCTTCTGTTCCTCGAGGTAGGCATTCATCGCGGATTTGCGCTTCTCGTTCTGGAGGAAGCCCCGAAGCTGTTCCTTGATCATCATGAAGGGGACCTTTTTCCCGTGCTGGACGAACATCTCGGGGTGCTCCTTGAAGTAGGCCTCGACCTCCTTGTCGGTCGCCATGGCCTCCTTCTCGAGAACCTTCGCCGCCAGCAGATCGATGAGGATCGACCTCTCGATATCCGCGCGGCTGGTTTTGATCCACTCGGTCCCCTCGATCCCCTGCTTCTTCGCGTAGGCGGCGAGCGACCTGCCGGTCATTTCCCGGGTGAGGACCCGGTTGATCGCCACGGGGTTGCGGACGATGTCCCTGTCCCCTTGCATCCCCCCGGCGCTCTGCTCCAGTTGCGCTCTCACATACCCGTAGGTGACGTTGTCCCCGGCAGCGGTGGCCAGGACGGCGTCGTCCGGAACCTTCTCCCCCTGAACGATCCGGTTCACCATCGGCTGGACGATCTCGGACGGGAACTCCTTGTTGGCGGCCGCGATCAGATCCTGCTGGATTTTCCGGATCTTCGCCTCGGAAACCGAGCGCTGCGCCCGCACGCTCGCATTGTTGTCGGAAAGGGTGTTGTCGGCCGCCTTCATCTTCTTTGCCTCGGCCTGGGCATCGTCCTTCGAAACGATTCCCTTGGAAGCGACCTCCTTCCGGAACAGGGCGGTGATCAGGGCGCTCTGCTCGCTTTTCTTCAGGAAGTTGCGGAATTCGGCCGTGTTGTCCAGCCCTTGCGCCCGGGCGTCCTGCGCGAGCAGGCGTCCCGCGATCAGCCGGTCCAGGGCCTCTTTTTTCTGCTCCGGCGTAACTCCGGCAACGGCGGTCAACCCGCCGCGCACCCCGAGGAATTCCCGAAGCTCGGTTATTTTGATCGCGTCGCCGTTCACCTCGGCCACCGTTTCATTCTTCGCTTGCGGCTTGGAGCAGCCCAGCACGCCGAACGCGGCAACGACGACGGCCAGGGACAGGGCATTTCGGACAAACGATCGGTTCACGTTCTTTCTCCTCTATCCGGGGGATTTTTTTCGAATTACCGACCAACGAATTAGAACACAATCCGCTACCCGGATTCAATGGCGCATGATCCGGTGGGCGGAGACACAAGCAGCGGAGGAGAAACCATTACCTGGATTTGGGTGAGGATGCGGCAACCTCTTGGGAGTCGCGGGACTCCCGCTTGTCGAAGGATTCCGACGCGAAGTACGCCAGCCCCCGGCAGCCGCTGTGCGCGATGCAGGAATCGCAATCGACGGGCACCGAGTGGATCGCCTCGACGACCCGCATCCGCTGCGGCGACCCCCAGATCCTCTCGAACGGGGTTTCGAGGAGATTCCCCAGGCGGATGGGGATGGAGTCGCATGGATAGACGTTGCCGTCCCAGTCTACGTAGGCAAGCCGCGATCCCGCCTCGCAGCCGGAAAACTCGACGCGCTTTCCCCCTTCATCCGGAAAAACATTCCGCAGGAGCCGGCAGAGGAAGAAATCGTGGACGACGATCCGCTTCCCGACCAGGGAAATCCGTGAGGGGTTCAATTTCCGCGACATCTCCCGAAACTGCCCGGAGCTTGCGACCGGGATGTGCCCCACCGCGGCAAGGGCGCGGACGGCGTTGACGTTGGGAAGATGTAACTCCTTCGCGCCGCTTTCCGCGAAATCCTCGAGAACCTGCGGCAACAGGTGGATGGTCTCCTCGTCCGGCGCAAACGATACCGCGCGCGCGTCCTCGGGGAGGCAGCGGGAAAACGTATTCCCCCCCTCGATGGCCCAGAGGAAGATAATGGGATACCCCCAGCGGGAAGCCGCAACGGCCCTGGCGGTAAGCCCCACCGTCGCCTCGATCTTCGGGTTGCACTTGTGGATCTCGGTGAAGATTGCGGAGAGTTCGTCGATCCCCTTGTCGCCTTCGATCCGAAGTTCCACGAACTGCGGCGCGATCTCCCGAATCTGCCGGGCGATCCTCTTGGGACGCCCGACCCGGCCGCCGAAGTCGACGTCCCAGCGCACATGTGTCGGCAAGAAAAATTCC
>DATEXR010000250.1 GCA_035256765.1 Candidatus Deferrimicrobiaceae bacterium
CCCGCCACGCCGAAGGTCAGCCCCATGATCATCATCGCGATGTTCATCGTCCAGAAGCCGTACTTCCCGCGCCGGTCGTCGAAGACCTCGATCCCCTTGATCTTCGGCATCGCGAAGTAGAAGGTCGTGAGATTCAGGAGCGCGTAGGCGCCGAAGAACGCCAGGTGCCCGTGGGACACGGTGACCTGGGAGCCGTGCGTGTAGTAGTTGATCTGCGGCAGCGTGTGCGCGAAGCCCCACACCCCGGCGCCGATCATGTGGAAGACGGCGCAGCCGATCGCGTACGTCCAGACGAGCGGGTTGACGATCTGCGTCTTGCGCTCCTTGACGTGCATCATCGTGTCGATGACCATGAGCAGGATCGGCAGTGGCTCCAGCGCCGAGAAGATCCCCCCGATCCAGAACCAGTAGCGGGGGGCGCCGATCCAGTAGTAGTGATGCCCCGTCCCGGCGATTCCCGTGAACATGAAAAGGCCGATCTCGACGTAGAGCCACTTCTCCACGACGTGGCGGTCCACCCCGGTGAGTTTCATCAGGATGAACGCCAGGATCGCTCCGGTGACGAGCTCCCATGCCCCTTCGACCCAGAGGTGGATGACCCACCACCAGAAGTACCAGTCGATCACCTCGTTCCGGTAAAAGGGGATTCCGAACAGGTACAGGAGGGCCAGGAAGACCAGGCCGCCCAGCAGCGTCCCCTGGATGACGGTCCACCGGTTCGCCTTGAGCATCGTCATCCCGATGTTGAACAGGAAGATGAGCGCCCCCACGACCACGACGAGGTCGAGCGGCCGGGGGATCTCCAGGAGCGGCCGGCCCTGCGTCCACCCGAAGAAGAAGCCGATCAGCGCGACGACGCCGGTGACGAGCAGGGCGGCGAGCTGGAAATAGGCCAGCCCCGGGGAGTAGATCTCCGATTTCGTCTCCTCGGGCACGATATAGTACGCGCCGCCCATGAAGCCCAGAAGCATCCATAGGACGAGGAGGTTGGTGTGCATCGCGCGCGCCGTGGCGAAGGAGAAGACGTCCACGATCTCCTGCGGGACGGTGAAGGCGTAGCTGGTGGCGAGGTAAAGCCCCAGGAGAACCTGCAGCACGAACAGCGGAAGCGCCGCCACGAAGTACCAATAGGCGATTTTCTGGGAACGGTATTCCATCAGGCCCTCCTTATTTCAGATTCGAAAGGAATTTCGACACTTCCTCGAGCTCACGGTCGGAAAGCCCCGCCTGCGCCGGCATCATCGACTTCGGGTCGACGCTCTTGGGGTCGCGAATTTTACGTTCGATCTGCTCCGCCGAGAGCTTCCGCCCGATCGTGTCCAGTGCGGGTCCGAACGTGCCGCCCGTGCCGCCCAGCGCGTGGCAGTTCATGCATCCCTTGGACTGGAAGACCGCCGCGCCCGGGGAGACCCCCACGGATGCCACCATGGCCTGCTCGCCCCGGCTCAGCCGCTTCTTGCTGTCCTGCGGGGGCCAGTCGTTGTTGTTGATCTCCCCCACCCAGGTGAAGAACGCGACCAGGTCCTCGACCTCGGCGTCGGAAACCTTGAGGTTCGGCATCTTCCTCCACGAGTTGGCGAAGGCCTTCTCGGGGCTCTTCACCCGGTACCGGATCCCGTCGGCCCCGACCCGCTGGACCACCCGGGTCAGGTCGGGAGCATAGTAGCCGCCGAAGCCCAGGATCGTGTGGCAATCGTTGCAGTTGTACTTCTCGAACGCCCGCTTCCCCGCCACGACCTGGTCGGACAGCTTGTCCACGTTCGACAAGGTCGCCACCTGCCGTTGCGTGTCCCACGTGGCGGCGAGGAACAGGACCGCCGAGGAGAGCGTGCCCAGCAGGAAGATCCAGAAGGCGGTCTTTTTGGTCATCCGGCAACCTCCTTTTTCTCGGGTGTGTGCTGCAGACGGAAGAAATCGGACTCGGCGCGGATCGCGGCCGGGAACAGCTCTTCCTCCTCTTTCCGGATATGTTCGGTCAGGTCGGCGCCAAGCTGCGCCAGCCCGGACAGGAGTTCCTCGGGGACGTAGCCTCCCTGGCTACGGATCGCGCCGGAGGCGGCTTCGATGTCCCGGAGGAGCTGTTTCGCCCCTTCATGCTCGAAGATCATCTGGCGGACGGGAGGGGAGACGCCGCAGTGGATGTCCCGCCCGGCGGCCGAGTCCCCCGCGAGGGCCCGCTCGACCGAGATGATCGTGGGGAAGAGGATCTGCTCTTCCTTCATCAGGTGCGCGGTGATCTCCCCGCTCAGGGCGCGGAAGCGTTCGACGATCGTCTTCATCTCCCCCCGCGCGGAAGGATCGGTTTTCCCGTTTTCCCGGACGATCAGCGCCGCCAGGCGGGGAAGGTTTTC
>DATEXR010000251.1 GCA_035256765.1 Candidatus Deferrimicrobiaceae bacterium
GCCGTTTCCCCTTCCGCCGGCGGGGGGGAAACGAGGGTCCTCGGCTCGACGGGGATCCGGGTCGCGACGGTGGGGATGGGCGCCATGATCACCCGGGACGCGGACGTGATCCGCTACGCCGTCGACCACGGGGTGAACTACGTCGACACCGCGGACTGCTACATGGGCGGGGAGAACGAGCGGATCGTCGGGCGCGCCCTCGAGGGGGTCCGGGACAAGGTCGTGCTCGCCTCGAAGGTGCACATCGCTCCGGTCGACCAGATGATCCGTTCCGTGGGGAGCAGCCTGCGGTCCCTGAAAACCGACGTCATCGATATCATGCAGCTTCACGGGATCCGCTCGGAAGAGGAGGTGGCCGACGGGTACGCCCGGGAGGCGCTCCAAAAACTTCTCGAGCAGGGGAAGATCCGGGTGCCCGGCGTCACGACCCACAGCGGCCAGGGGGAGGTCCTGCAAGCAGTCCAGAAACACGGGTTCTACAAGACGGTTCTCGTGGCGTACAACTTCCGTTCCGACACGGGAATCCGGGCGGCGGTCCGCAGCGTCTTCGGATCGGGGGAGGGTCTTTCGGGGACGATCCGCTCCGTCGCCGCCTCGGGAGTCGGGATCATCGCCATGAAAACGCAGGCGGGGGGATACTCCGCCCCGGAGGTTCGCCTGAGTCCCCACCAGGCGGCGCTGGCGTGGGTCCTGGAAAATCCCGGCGTGGCGACGACGATCCCGAGCATGGTGAGCTTTTCCCAGGTCGACGAGAACGTGAGGGCGAGCGGCAAGCGCCTCGGGTGGGGGGGGAGAAAGGCCCTGAACCTGTATGCCCGGGCGATCGGAGACCGCCACTGCGGCCTGTGCGGCGAATGCTCGGGCTCCTGCCCTCGGGGCGTGGATGTCCCGTCGGTCCTGCGGTCGCTGACCTACCTCGAAGGGTACCGCCGGGAAGATCTCGCCCGGGAGGCGTACCGGGAGCTGGGTCCGGATCGCGCCGCCCTTCCCTGTCTCACCTGCGGATCGTGCGCGGTCTCCTGCCGGCTGGGGCTCAAGGTGGGGTCGCTTGCCCGTCGCGCCCACGGTCGATTGGCCTGAAGGAAAAGAAGATGCGCCGGGCGGGACGGATATTCCGGGAACAACCGACCCTCGCCGCGCTCTCCGTGGTTCTTCTTTTCGCGGTGTCGCGGTGCGCGGGGATCCCCTTCCGGGACGATGGCGACTCGTTCCTCTTCCCCCGCCTGGCCGAGCGGTCGTGGATCGCGGCGGAGCCGGCGCGCACCTTCGGGCCGGCCAACCTCTACGAGGAGATCGACGGGGAGGCGGAGTTGTTCCTCCCGTACGCCTTTCGGGAACTGACGGTGGCGATCCTCACCCCGGCGGGGAACAAAACGGCCGAAGTCCGGCTCGAGCTCTTCCGGCATGCGACTTCGAGGGACGCTTTCGGCGTCTATTCCCAGCACCGGTTCCCGGAGCAGGAGAGGATGAAAGTGGGGACTTCCGAGGCGGTCGTGTCGGCCACGTCGCTCGACTTTTTCCGGGGGACGCGGTTCGTTCGGCTCCGGTCGGCCTCGCGGAAAGCCACCCGGACCGATCTCGAGAACCTGGGCCGGGAGATCTCCGGCCTTCTCCCGGGAACCGGCGATCCGCCCCCCGAGACGGAAGCCCTCCGGATCCCGGGTCTGGTCGACGGGACGATCGTTTTCCACCGGCGGGCCATCCTCGGGGTCGAGGCCCTCGCACCCGGATACGAGGCGAAGTACGCGGCGCCGGGGGTGGCGGCCACCCTGATCCTGATCCCCCCGGAGGATGCCGTCCCCGCTGCGCAGTTTCGGGAGAGGCTCTCCCGCGCCCTTCCCGGGTTGGAACGGGTCGGGGAGGATCTGGTCCGGGCCGACCTTCCCACGGGGACGCTCTGGGTCCTGTCCCGCGAGGGGTTTCACCTCGGCGTGGCGGG
>DATEXR010000252.1 GCA_035256765.1 Candidatus Deferrimicrobiaceae bacterium
CCAACCATCAAGCCAGTGGCGCCCGACCAATATTACGGATTGCCCGACCCCGCGACCGATTATTACGCTATTAACGAAACGGGGAATAAGGTGACGTTGCCTTCCGATTGGCGGGACGTGGGTAGCATCATGAACGGAGATCCTAACGCCCAATGGGTGAATGACGGCAGTATTGACGGAGGACACCCGGAAAGTGGAAATTCGGCTTGGGCATGGGGCGAAGGAGGAACGGGGGACTGGAAATCATCCCCCCGTATTATCAAGATTCCGGTCTACTCTCCGGACCCTAATTACAAGGGGGGTATTCATACACCGGAAAAACCCGGGAAGACGAGCTTCCAACCTTTGGGTTTCGTGGGGTTCTGGGTTCAGGACATCCAGTATTTCCCACCCAACAACGGAACCATCGTCGGGAGGTTCGTAACGGTCGAAGGATGGGGTGTGGGCAGCAGTGACCCCGGGCCGGCCGGGACGCCGGTGCTCAATATTCGATTGGTGGAATAGGTTACGGATGAACAAGATCAGTTGCCTCATCATCGAAACGGACCAGGAGGCGATCCGGCACATCGACATCCTGGGGCGCACGATCGGATCGTTGGAGGTTCGCTGGAAGACGAACTCCCTCGAGACCGGCATCGCGATCATCCGGAAGCATCATCCGGAAATGGCGATCATCGGCCTGGGCCAGGTCCCCGATGCTTCCATCGAGGGGATCTCCACCCTGGCCCGGGATTTTCCGTCTCTTTATATCCTGGCCCTCTCGGACAAGAGCGACTCGGACCTCATCCTGCGTGCGATGCGGGCCGGGGCGCACGATTTCCTCTGCAAGCCCATAAAGGAGATCGACCTGCGCGCGGCGGTGGAGAAGGTCTATAAACTCAAAGCAGCCCGGATGGAGAAGAGGCCGGACAGCGGCCGGATCGTATCCGTGTTCAGCAACAAGGGGGGGAACGGGACCACGACGATCGCCGTCAATCTCGCGGACGCCCTGGTCCGCTACCACGGCAAAAAGGTGGTGGTGGTCGACCTGGTTCTTTCCCACGGTGACGTGACGATGTTCTTCAACGTCAATCCGTCGTATTCCATCCTCGACCTCGCGAAAAACGCGCAGAAGGCGGATTACGATTTTCTTCACACCCTTCTTGTGAAGCATCCCAGCGGGGTGTACATCCTGGCCGACCCTCCCATGATCGAGGATGCGGAACAGATCTCCGCAGGCCACGTGAAGGATGTGCTCAATACCCTGCGGTCCATGTTCGACTACATCGTCGTGGACACCCCGCACCACTTCGACGAACGGACCCTGACCGCCCTCGAGATGTCCGACACCATTCTGCTTGTGTCCCTGCTGAACCTTCCCTCTCTTCGAAACACCCAGAAGTGTCTCTCCCTGTTCGGGCGCATCGGGTTGCGCGACGAACGGGTCCGGCTGGTCCTGAGCCGGTATCTGCCAAATGATGAGATCCCGCAGGACAGCATCGAGGGGATCCTGAACTGCCCCGTTTTCTTTGCGGTACCCAACGATTACCCTGCCGTCATCGCGTCCGTCAACCGGGGAAAGTTGCTCCGCGAAACGTCCCCCGACAAGCCGGTCACGAAAAGTTTCCGGGAGTTGTCGGACCTCCTCGTTTCTCCCCCTGTTCCCCAAGACGCCCCGGCATCGAAAAAGAGAGGCTTGTTCGATAGGATTTTCACGTCTTCCCGGAGGACGAAATGAGTATCAGCGAATGGAAAGCGAAAAAGAATGGCGCGAGTACGGTGGTATTCGGCGATCCCTCCCAGCGCAGGAATACTCTGGACACGGAGATCCGTGCCTACCAGGATCTGAAAAGCACCATCCACCGGAAGCTCGTGGACAGACTGGATCTCTCCACGGTTGCCGAGATCCCTACCGAACAGCTGTCCGGAATCATCAAGGCGGTCGTCGAAAGCCTCATCGTAAACGAAGGAATTCCCCTCACGCGGGTCGAGCGTGACAGGCTGGTCCTCGAGATCCAGCACGAGACGCTCGGGCTCGGTCCTCTGGAGCCTCTCCTCCAGGACCCGGATATTGCGGACATCCTCGTCAACGGGCCAAACCAGGTATACATCGAAAAGCATGGAAAGCTCGAAAGAACCGAGGTGGCCTTCAAGGATGACGACCATCTGATGAGCGTCATCGAGAGAATCGTTTCGAAAGTGGGCCGGCGTGTCGACGAATCCTCCCCGCTGGTCGACGCCCGGCTTCCGGACGGGTCGCGCGTCAACGTGATCATTCCCCCTCTCTCGCTGGACGGCCCGGCGGTTTCCATCCGCCGGTTCGGCATCTCTCCCCTGAAGATGGAAAACCTCATCGAATACCAATCGTTAACCGAGGAAATGGCACGGACCTTCGGCGCGATGATCAAGGCCCGCCTGAACATCCTGGTGTCAGGGGGAACGGGCGCGGGGAAAACGACGTTGCTCAACATCCTCTCCGCTTCCATACCCGACACGGAACGGATCGTCACCATCGAGGATTCGGCGGAACTGATCCTCCAGCAGGACCACGTTGTGCGACTCGAGACCCGACCCCCCAATATCGAAGGGAAGGGAACCGTGACGCAACGGGATCTCGTCCGCAATGCCCTTCGGATGCGGCCCGACCGGATCATCGTCGGGGAGGTGCGGGGGGGCGAGGCGCTGGACATGCTGCAGGCGATGAACACGGGGCACGACGGCTCCATATCGACCATCCACGCGAATTCCCCGCGTGACGCCCTGGCGCGTCTCGAGACGATGGTATTGATGGCGGGATATGACCTTCCCGCAAGGGCAATCCGGGAACAGATGAGCTCTGCCCTGAACGTCATGATCCAGGTGGCGCGGCTGAGCGACGGGACGCGCAAAATCGTCAAGGTATCCGAACTCACCGGGATGGAAGGGGATATCCTGGTCATGCAGGACATCTTCGTGTACGAGAAGCAGGGGCTGACCGATGAGGGGAAGGTAAGGGGTCAGTTCCGTGCCACCGGGGTGCGGCCGAAGTTCCTCGACGTCATCCACACCGCGGGAATCCATCTCGAGTCCGATATTTTCGCATACCGGAAGCAAAAGTAGGGAGCCGGCGATGCTCTGGATCTCCGCTATCCTGTTCGTGGGCATCCTGACGGTACTTTTGTCCCTGTACTTCCTGATCGCCCCCGGGTGGACCGAAAGGAAGGAGATCAAAAAACGGCTCTCCCTCCTCGAACTGCGCAATCTCGTGTTAGAGGACCTTCCCGATGTCCTTAAAAGCGAACTGTTGAGTGATGTGCCGGCGCTCAACAGGATTCTCGCGAATATCAACGTTGCCGTACAAATCGACAAGCGTCTCAAACAGGCGGATATGGAGATGAAAGTGAGCACGTTCATCCTCCTGTCCTGCATCCTCTTCGGGTTTGCTCTGCTGGTGGGGGCCTTTCTGCACTGGCCTTTCCTGATTGCCGTTCTTTTCGGGGCGTTCCTTTTCGTGGTCCCGACGATCGTGGTGAACACCAGGAAAAACCTCCGCATGAAAAAATTCATCATGTATTTCCCCGAGGCCCTGGAAATGTTCGCGCGCTCCCTGCGGGCGGGGCATTCGTTCACGGGGGCCATTCAACTGGTCGGACAGGAGATGCCCGCTCCCATCGGTCCGGAATTCCAGAAGGTTTTCGACGAACAGAACCTCGGGATTCCGCTTCGGAATGCCCTGATCGGCATGACGACCCGGATCGACCTCCTCGATGTCAACTTCTTTGTTACGGCTGTCCTGATCCAGCGCGAGACGGGGGGGAATCTGGCGGAGATCATCGACAAGATCGGCTATGTCATCCGGGAGAGATTCCGCATCCAGGGGCAGCTCAAGATCCACACCGCCCAGGCCCGGCTGACGGGGATCGTCCTTGCTTTCCTGCCCGTCGTGGTGGCGTTCATCCTGTTCCTGATGAGCCCGGGTTACATGAAACCTCTCTGGGAAGAACCGATGGGAAGATCCATGATCTTTGGGGCCATCGTCCTGCAGATTGCGGGGATGCTCGTGATCCGGAAGATCATCCGGATCAAGATCTGACCGAAGGAGGAGCGGTTTGGTTCTTTTTCTTGCGATCGCCGTCTTCACGGCAACGGCCCTTGCGGTGCTGGCTCTCTACTGGCTGGTCGAGAGCCGGAGGGAGTCCCTCCCGCAAAGGCTCAAGGATATTTCCGAGACGCCTTCCGGGGCCGGGTCTTCGTGGGGCGAAAAAATCGATTCACGGTTTACCGGCGTTCTGGAACGCTTCAAGCGGAAGAGGCGAATCCAGGATGATATCGTGGCGATGATCACGAGCGAACAATCTACCGGGATAAGATTGCAGCTCATCCAGGCGGGTTTCCGTCGTCCGGGGTCCTATCAGGTCTACTTCTGGGTACGTGCTGTCCTGCCGGCCTCCCTCTTCCTTCTCGCCGTATCTTTCGGGAAGTCGATGGGGATGGCGAACCAGAAAATATTCTTTCTCGGAGCGCTGGGGCTTCTTTTCGGCTTCCTCTTCCCGATCGCGTTCGTCCGGTGGAAAATGAGGAAGCGCCAGGAGGAGATCACCGACTATCTCCCCGACGCGCTGGACCTTCTCGTCGTGTGCGTCGAGGCGGGGTTGGGATTGAACGCATCGTTCGTGAAGATCTCCGAGGAATTCGCACTCTCCAGTCCGACCCTGAGCGACGAGTTCGACATCGTCAACCGGGAGATGATAGCCGGTAAGCCCAGGATAGAGGCGCTTCGTTCATTGTCGGACCGTACCGGGGTAGAGGAGGTGAAGTCCCTCGTGGCCATGTTGATCCAGACGGAAAAACTGGGAACCAGCCTGGCCCAATCCCTCCGGGTACACTCCGACTCCCTGCGCACGAAGAGAAGGCAGCGGGCGGAAGAGGCCGCCGCAAAGACCACGATCAAGCTGGTGTTCCCCCTGGTGTTCCTGTTGTTTCCCGCACTTTTCGTCGTCATTCTCGGACCCGGCTTCATCCAGATCGCGAAGGTCCTGTTCCCCGTCATGGCCGGGAACCGGTGAGCCGGGTAGGGAACGAACGAATGAATGGGGAGGAATCGGAAGACAACGATTCGATGGGGATGAAGGTCCGGAATACCACCAGGGATAGAATTCTGGGCGACGGAGTCCGGGAGGCGAGTTCCCCGTTTGCCCGGATGAGGGGTCTCCTGGGGGTCGAGGGTCTATCTCCGGGGGAAGGGTTGTGGATATGCCCGTGCTACAGCATCCACTCTTTGGGGATGGCGTTCGAATTTGACGCGCTGTTCCTCGATGGCGGAATGCGGGTGGTGGCGCTCTACCGGCGCTTTCGAAAGAACCGCTTATCCAGGATTTACTGGGACGCCCGAGGGGTCCTCGAACTGCCGGAGGGCACGATCGAGAGAACGGGGACCGAGGTCGGGGATGAACTTGAATTTCGGACGTGAAAGGATCACCTTCCCCATAACTTCAGGACGCCCGCGCATCATCCTCATCGCCTCCGTTCTTCTCGTTCTTTGCCTTGCCGACCGGCCTGCGACGTCCGCCATAACCCTCACCGATATGGCGCGGGCTCTGGTGTCCGACAATACGGTGGGAACACAGGTGCCGTCTGTTTGCCGCGGCTACTCTTCCTTGGGGCTGCGGAGGGAGGCGGCGTCCTACCTGGAACGAAACATCCACCTTGCCGAGATTTCCCGCGACGAGGCGGCGCCGCTTTTCGAAGAGATCGTCAAGGAGCAGAGCCGGTACGAGGATCCGGGGGGGCTTGTCGCAATCTGCGAGACAGCCATCCGGAACGGAGCAAGGACGCCTCTGGTCCTGTATTCCTACGGGACGGGGCTGCGGCTGACCGGGAGGCTTGCCGAGGCCTCGGCGATCTTTTCCCAGCTGCCGAAGGAGAGCGTCTATTCTTCCTACGCTCTCTTCGCCATCGGACAGATCGCCGCCGAAGAAGGACGCGCAGAAACCGCCCATAACATATTCAACCGCTTACGGGAGTCGGGCCGGGAGCGAGGAGCAGAGGATTTTCTCACGGAAAGGGCTACCCGGTCCCAGGCAGAGCTCCTTCTGACGCTCGGGCGCCCCGGGGAGGCGGCACCCCTTTTTCTATCCCTCCTCCGCAGCGGGGAAGACCCCCTGGCAGAGATCGGTCGGGCGGCGGTCGACAACTCTGCGAGGGTAGGCAACGGCAGGGTATTGCCGGAGACGATCGCGAGATGGCCGGTCAGGAATCAGATCCTCCTGTCCCTGCTGCAGGGGGGGCTTGCCCGGGAGGATGGACGGTTTGGAGCCGCACTGGCCCATTTCCATTGGGCCGAAGAGAAAATCCATTGGTCCCTCGCCTCACCGACGCCACCCGTTGCGGAAGCATTCGATGCCTACGAACCCGTGGAGTTTCTCCGCCGGCTGGTGGAGGAGCACCGGATCCTTCGCGATCTCATCGGAACCGCCTCTTTCTCCGGGGACCCCGGGACGACCCGGGAAAGGATCGTCGAGCTTCTGGTTCAGCTCCTGTTCATCGACCACTCCATCGCGCGCGCGCAGCGATCGATGCCGAAATTGTCGGCGGCTCCCGAGGTGTCGTATCTTTCCACGTTCCAGGTGGAAGAGATCATCCTGACGATCGAGCAGGTGACCCTGGAGGGCGTCGACGTCGACAGACTTGTCGATGAGCTCGCCAGAAAGCTGGATATCTTCCAGAATCTCGCACACCCCATCGAACGGTACCGACTCCTGACGAGGCTGGAGAAAAGCCAGGCAGAGATCCATGCGATCAAACGGAGGATCCATGAACGCAGGGCGGCGGCTGTCGCGGGGGTCGAGGCGGGGATCGCGCTGCCCATGTCCAGCCTGCTGGAGGACGTGGGAAGATTCCTCGTGGAACTGGACGCCATACGGGACGCCGCGGGAAAATCGCGGGCGTTCACGGAGAAAAATTTCAATATCCTTCGGCCGAAGCAGGAGGCTGCCGACCGCACGGAGGATCCTTTTGAGGTGATGGTCCGGAAGGCGGAATCCATCGACAGGGAGAGGTTCAACTCCCTGTTGCCCGCGGTGAAGGCGTTGGAGGAGAGCGCTCGAATCGTCTCCTGGGAACAGAGACGGCAGGAGATCGCGGCGCTTCGTCCCGTGGTCGCCCGCCAGATTGTCGACGCGCTCGTGGGGCAGGCGCGGTCCCTCCGGGCCCGAAGGACCCCCGATGGGCAGCAGGAGGCATGGTCCTCCCTGGAGAGGGCGGCTTCCTACCTCCGGGGAGACGCACTTTCGCCCCGGGACCGGGTGGAAAGCGCACTCCAGATCGGGTCGTTCCTCGAGGAAGGGGATGACCGATGGGAACCGTTCCCTGGCAGGGTTGCCGGGGAGAAGGAAAAGGAGGTGATTGCCTCGGCCCTGCCGATCCTCGACACAGCCGCGCGCTCGGGGGAATTGCGGGAGGAGGCCTCCTCTCTGCTTGTTTCCCTCGGGATCATGGCGAACGATCCGGCGGCACGATCGAAAGCAGGGGACTTTCTTCGTGAGTTTCCCTCATCGCCGTACGCGGGGAGAATAGCCGTCCGGAGGGGGCACGAGGCACTCCTGGCAGGGCGATTGTCCGATGCGAGGGGGCTGTATCAAAAGGCCGCCGAGGGCTCGGAACTGGCCACGGTGGACGCTGCCCGGTACATGCTGGGCTGGTTCCGGTTCCAGGGCGGCGATGTGGCGGGAGCAGCGGGGGAGCTCTCCCGACAGCTCTCCGACCCGGCCTTCCGGTGTGGCGAACCCTCTCCTTTCGAGCAGGCGGTACTTGCCCTTTCCGTGCGCGCCTGGAGGGAAAGCCCCTTCGAGAGTCTCCGGTTGTATGCGCCGGTCCGGGAGGGAACCTGCGGGGGAAGGCTCCTCCTTCTGTCCCTTGCGATGGACGAGGAGAAACGCGGGGAAGCGGGCCGCGCCGCCCTGGCGTACGAAGTGTTGGCGGAACGGTTTGCGGGCGACGACGCCGCGCCGGGGTACGAGAAGAAGTCGGTGGAGGCGCTTCTCAAGGCGGGGATGGAAGACCAGGCGTTTGCGCGGATACTCCTTCTCGAGGAGAAGTACGGCCCCGGCACGAAGTGGGCGGAATCGCGGACTCCCGAGGTGCGTGAAAAAGCCCGGCAGGAGCTGGTCGGCATGCTCAAATCCATTTCGGAGAGGAAGTTTGCCGAGGGGGTCCGATCCGGGGAGCGCAAGGCGATGGTGGCGGCGAAAACCGGGATGGAACGTTTCTTCGCCGCAAGGGAAGGGGAGAGGCCGGGCGAGGACGCGGAGCTCAGGCTCAAGTGGGCGGTCGCCTCCCTCAAGGCGGGCGACCGCCAGACGGGGGTTACCATCCTCGGGGAGCTCGCGGAACGGGGGGATGACTCCGTGGGAGAAAGGGCGGCCGTCCTGTACGCGGAAACGACGATCGCCGCCTTCGAGAGAAAGGAAGATACGGCGGAATCGGCGGAGCGCTCCGCAAGTCTGCTCCTTGCGAGATTTCCCTCGGAAAAAGCGGCCGGTCTTGCCTACCGTGCCGCTGCCGCTTTTCTCTCGGCCTCGGAGTACGATCGGGCCATCCGCGTGGCGGAGGAAATCGAAAAGAACAAGGCGACCCCGAAACCGGTCCTTAACGACGCGCGACTCGTGCATGCGGAATCCGCCATTTTCCGGAACGAATTTGCCCCTGCGCGGAACAAGGCGGATATGGTGCTCGGGATTCCTTCCGGGGAGGACAAGCCGGGGGTCCGGGAACGGGCGAGGAATCTGTTCATACTCGCGTCGCTGAAGGAGATCGAGGCGAGGACGGGCGCAGAGGATTGGAGCGGGGCCGGCATGATGCTCGAGGAGCTGGGGAGGCGCTTCCCCGAGGTTCCCGAGGCGCCGCAGTATATCCTTCGGGCCTTCCGGTCCTACCGGTTGGGGGGGGAGAAAGAGGCGGCCACCAGGACAGGCATGCTGTTCCTCGACAAATTTCCCAAACAAAAGGAGGCGGTGGAGATCGCCGGGGCGGTGGGTCCCTACCTCATCGAGCGGGGAGAACCCGGGAAGGCCGCCGATCTTTACGCGAGCGTGGCGGAACGGTTCCCGAAAAGCGAGGAGGGTCCCGATCTTTTGTTTCTTGCCGCCCGTCTTGACGCCGAGAACGGTGATCTTAAGACGGCCGCGAAGTGGTTCTCCTCCTACCGGGAACGATATCCGGACCCCCGGTGGAAGTCGGTGTACGCGACGCTTTCGATCGGACTTTTCGCATGGAAAGGCGGCGATGCCAAGACGGCCGTCCGGGAGACGGAAGGCGGGATCCGCCAGATGGACGCCGGCCTGGAGAAGGATGCGCCCGGGGACATCTTCGAGCTTGGGGGCAGGGCGAGGATCGCCCTCGGGGAATACTGGGCGGAGCAGTTCCGGAAGCTCAAGCTGGTGGCCCCCCTGGAGAAGAACCTGGCGATCAAGGATCGTTTTTTCCAGCGGGCCCTCGTGCTGTTCGAAAAGGCGAGTGAGGAATCACCAATCGAGATCGCCATCAACGCCTCCCAGATGTCGGGAGACCTTTTCCTGGAGTTCGGCAGATCGATACTCGGCTCACAAAGGCCGAAAGGACTGAAAGAGAGCGAGAGCGCGATATTCGAGGAGGGTCTGAAGGAACGGGCACGCGTGTTTTTCGAGAAGGGGCTGGCCTGGTACGTAGGGGCGCTCGACCGCCTCGAAGCGGAGAAGGGGCCGGCCGACCTGGCCTCGCCGATCCGGGAGAGAATCGAGAACGCACAGAGACTGGTCGCCGAGTCGAGCGTGGTAAGGGGTGAGGAATGACGCGTGGCTGGACCAAGCTGGTGTTCCTTCTCCTGGCGGGCCTGATCGGCTCCGGGATGATGATGGGAACGGGAAAAGCCCGTGCCGCGGGCACGGACCAGCCCCCCTTGACCATGGAGGAACTCGAAGTCCGTGGGCGACGCGAAAAACCGGACAGGCTGTACCTTCCTGTCCCCCGGGGAATACGGCACGCGGCCCCCGTACGGTTCGACCTCTTGCGGGAAGATATGACGAGGCCGGTTCTTCCCTGGGAGATCGACAGCCGAAACAAACCGGTGGGAGGGAAACGTGACTACGAATACGCCCCTGACTGAAGAAACACG
>DATEXR010000253.1 GCA_035256765.1 Candidatus Deferrimicrobiaceae bacterium
AACGGCGCCTCGTGCATCCGTCGCACGACCGGCAGGATCGCGTCGAGGTCCCCCTCGATGATCGTCCCCATGGCCGTGAGCTGGTGCGTAAGTCCGCTCTCCCGGAGAATCCGCTCGACGCCGGCCACATAGCGGGAAAGACTGGTCGTTGCCGTACCGAGGGGCGCGACGGTTACGAAGACGATGGCCATTTCCTTCCTCCCGGCACAAGCATACGCAACTCCGTGATGAATGCAAACCCTTACGCCTCGAAAAAAAAACGAATGGCCGAAAAGAGGCATCGCAAGGGAAGATGCCGCCTCTTCCTGGGGCCTGGGAATACCGTCATCGCTCTTTCCGACGGTTGTACCGGCAACGAAGGCACTTCCACCTCGAGGACGGGCGGCCCTTTGGAGGACCGGTCCATGGACATCGCATTGCCGGGCGTTTCCGGGCTGGACCCGGAACTGGTCGATCGATTCGAGCAGGCGAGAAAAACGAAGGGAGACGGGTATCGGCCGAGGACGAGGCACCTGCGGCCGGACGGCCGGGCGAAATACACGAACCGCCTCTTTCTCGAGACGAGCCCGTACCTGCTCCAGCACGCGCACAACCCCGTCGACTGGTACCCCTGGGGGGACGAGGCGTTCGAAAAGGCGAGAAAAGAGAAACGCCCCGTGCTCGTCAGCATCGGGTACTCCACCTGCCACTGGTGCCATGTCATGGAGGAGGAGTCGTTCGAGGACGAGGAGATCGCCCGGTTCCTGAACGAACGGTTCGTCGCCGTCAAGGTGGACCGGGAGGAGCGCCCGGACGTGGACGCCATCTACATGAGGGCCGTCCAGGTTTTGACCGGGCACGGGGGTTGGCCGTTAAACGTCTGGCTGACGCCGGACCGGCGGCCCTTCCACGGGGGGACCTACTTTCCCCCCCGGGACGACGCTTCGGGACGGGGGATCGGGTTCTTGAGCCTCCTCAAGGGAGTGCGGAAAGCGTACGACGCCCAGCCGGAGCGGGTGGCGGAGATCGGCCTCCAGTTGACGACGTACGTCCGGCAGACCCTGTCGCCGGAAGGGGGGAGGGAACTCCCTGCCGCCGATATCCTCGCCGCGGCCGCGCGGTATTACAAGGACCGCTTCGACCCCGTGTACGGCGGACTGGCCGGGGCGCCGAAGTTCCCCAGCAACCTGCCCATACGGTTTCTGCTCCGTTACCACAGGAGAACGGGGGACAAGGATTTCCTCGAGATGGCGAAGCTGTCCCTTGCGAAGATGGCGGCGGGGGGGATGCTCGACCAGGCGGGCGGAGGATTTCATCGCTACTCGACGGACGAGAAGTGGCTCGTCCCCCATTTCGAGAAGATGCTCTACGACAACGCGCTCCTGGTCGTCGCCTACCTGGAGGCCTACCAGGCGACCGGCGAGAAGGACTTCGCCCGGATCGTCCGGGAGACGCTGCGTTTCCTCGAGCGGGATATGACCTCGCCCGAAGGGGGGTTTTATTCCGCCACGGATGCCGACAGCGTCGGCCCGGGCGGCGAGCGGGAGGAAGGGTACTTCTTCACCTGGACCCCGGAGGAACTCGAGGCGGTGCTCGGCCCGGAACGGTCCCGGATCGTCGGGCGGTATTACGGGGTGACCGAAAAAGGAAACTTCGAGGGGCGGACGATCCTGCACGCGCCGGATTCCCCCGCGGCCGTCGCCAAAAGCCTCTCCCTGCCGGAAGAAAACCTTGCCGCCATCCTTGAGGAAGCGAAAGAGCTTCTGTACCGGGAGCGAAGCCGCCGTCCCCTGCCCCTGAGGGACGAGAAAATCCTGACCGCCTGGAACGGGTTGACGGTTTCGGCGCTCGCACGCGCCGGTCTCGTCCTTGACGATCCCCGCTACGTCGGGCAGGCGGGCCGGGCCGCAACGTTTCTCCTGGGGACCCTGTACCGGGACGGCCGGCTCTACCGGACCTTCATGGACGGGATCGTGAAAAACAACGCGTACCTGGAAGACCACGCGTTTCTGATCGCCGGTCTCCTGGACCTGTACGAGGCGACCTCCGACCCGCAATGGCTGGAAAAGGCGATCGAGCTGGACAAGATCCTCGAAGATCATTTCGAAGACAAGATCCACGGAGGGTATTTCCTGACCGGAGACGATCACGAGGATCTCCTGGTGCGCGAGAAGCCGTCGTACGACGGGGCGGAGCCGTCGGGCAATTCCGTGGCGGCCCTGAACCTGCTGCGGCTCCACGAATTCACGACGGAGGACGGCTACCGGAGACGGGCGGAAAGGACGTTCCGGTACTTGGCGGAAACGCTGCGATCCAATCCGCTCGCCCTGTCCGAGATGCTTCTGGCCGTCGATTTCTATCTCGACACGCCCAAGCAGATCCTCGTCGTCGCCCCGCGGGGGGAAAAGGGGGCGGCGGATCCCCTGATGACGGTGTTCCGGGGCCGGTTCCTCCCGAACCGGGTCTTCTCGGTCGTGTCCGCAGGGGAGGAACAGGAGAGGAACGCCCGGTTCGTCCCGCTTCTTCGCGGGAAGGAGGCCGCGGGCGGCCGGGCGACCGCCTATGTCTGCGAGAACAGGACTTGCGGGCTTCCCACGAACGACCCCGCTGAATTCGAAAGGCAGCTTCTCCCGGTCAGGGCGTTCCCGGGCGTTTCCGGGATGTAGCAAGGCAGGCGACCGTTTCCCTCGCGATGACGAGTTCCTCGTCCGCCGGGATGACGAAAACGCGCAGCCGGGAGTCCGGCGCACCGATCTCCCCCTCTTTCCCGGTCGTCTCCCGGTTCCTCGAGGGGTCGATCCGGATGCCCACCCATTCCATCCCCGTAAGGATCCGCGCCCGGATTTCGGAGGCGTTCTCCCCGATCCCGCCGGAGAAGACGATCCCGTCGGCCCCGCCGAGCGCGGCGAGATAGCCGCCCAGGTATTTCCTGGCCCGGTAGCAGAAGATCTCCACGGCCAGGTGCGCGCGCGGGTCGTCTCCCTCCCGGCCCAGCAGGTCTCGCATGTCCCGGCTTCTGCCGGAAAGCCCCAGAAGCCCGGATCGCGTGTTCAGGAGGAGCTCCACCTCCCCGGGCGAGAGTCCCTCCTCGCGCCCCAGGATGCTGACGATCGCCGGGTCGATGTCGCCGGAGCGCGTCCCCATCACCAGACCCTCCAGGGGGGTGAACCCCATCGAGGTGTCGACCGACTCCCCGTTCCGGATGGCGGCGGCGGAACAGCCGTTTCCCAGATGGAAGGCGACGATCGTCGCTTTCCCGGGCGGTGTTCCCGTCAACTCGCAGTAGCGGGACAGCAGGTACTGGTAGGAGATGCCGTGGAAGCCGTATCTCCGGATCCCCCGGCGGATCGAAAGTTCGTAGGGGATCGCGTACAGGGAGGCGCGGTCCGGGAGAGTGATGTGGAAGGAGGTGTCGAACACCGCGACCATCGGGACCGTCCGTCCGGCCGCCGCGCGGGCGGCCCGTATCCCGGCGATGCTCGGCGGGTTGTGGAGCGGGGCCATCTCCTCGAGGGAGCGAAGCGCTTCCGTGACCGCCTCGTCGATCAGGGTCGTGCCGGGGAACATCCTCCCGCCGTGGACGACCCGGTGCCCGATCGCGTCGATCCGTTTCCCTCCTTCGGGGAAGAGGCCGGCAGCCGCCGAATCGACCCACGCGAGAACCCGGTGGATCGCCTCCTCGTGGGTTGCGACGCGTTCGCTCCGCCGGACGGGGGGCTCGCCCTCCGGGCGGAAAGAGAGCAGGGAATCTCCGCCGATCCGCTCGACGATCCCCCGGGCCAGGCGCCGTTCGCGCGGCACTCCCCCGGCCTCCGCCTCCATCTCCGCGATCAGGAACTTGACGGAGGAACTCCCGCAGTTGAATACCAGAACGTTCACGTTTCCCCCTCCCTTCATTATTTCCAACGCGGCCCCGTCGGGGAAGGGGAATCCTTCTCTCTAGGCGATGCGGCGGGGGAAAACTATTTCGCCGGAGCGGATATTCCCGTCCTCCCCGGGTTGCTATCCTGAATAGACAGGGCGGGAATTTCGGACCGTGAGCGGGAGAGGGAGGGAGCCATGGGGCTGGCATCGAGAAAGTGCGAACCTTGCCGGGGTGCCGTTTCCCCGATGTCGCGGGAGGAGGCGGAGTCGATGCTCCGGGAAATCCCCGGGTGGGACCTGGAGGAGAATGCGACGAAGATCCGGAGGTCGTTCCGTTTCCGGGACTTCGCCCAAGCGATGGAGTTCGCGCGCAAAGTGGGCGATCTCGCGGAAGGGGAGGGGCATCATCCCGACATCGCGATGGGGTGGGGCTACTGCACCGTCGTGTTCCAGACGCACAAGATCCGTGGTCTGCACGGAAACGACTTCATCATGGCGGCGAAGGTGAACACCTTGCTCCCTTGAGACCCGCTGCGTCGTTTCCGGTGTGAGCGCACGGGCACGCGCCGCCGGCTCCCTATCCGGGTCGACGCACAGGGGGCGGCATGCTA
>DATEXR010000254.1 GCA_035256765.1 Candidatus Deferrimicrobiaceae bacterium
AAGAGGCGAAGGAGTGGTCGGGGGCCTTGGTCTCGGTCCTTTGGGATGAGCTTCCTCCCCCGGAGGAGGGGGAGTATTACGTCACGGACCTGATCGGCTGCGAAGTGGTGGATGCCGCGGGGGGCCGCGTCGGGGAGCTCGTCGGGGTGGAGGAGGGGCCGGCTCACGACTGGCTCGTCATCCGGCGCGAAGAGGGGGAGTCCCTCCTTCCGATGGTTTCCGAGTTTGTCCGCGAGGTGGACGTCGCGGGCCGCCGCATCGTGGTGGCCCCCCCGGAGGGGTGGTAAGGTGCGGATCGACATCCTGACGCTCTTCCCCGGGATCTTTTCCGGACCGCTCGACCACAGCATCCTCGCCCGGGCGAGGGAGGCGGGGCTGCTGGCGGTCGGCGTGCACGACCTGCGGGACTACGCGGAGGGGAAGCACCGGGTGACCGACGAGCCGCCTTTCGGCGGGGGCGGCGGGATGGTAATGAAGCCGGAGCCGATCTTTGCGGGGGTGGAGGCGATCCGAACACGGTTCGGGCCGGGGAAGGCGGTCCTTCTCTCCCCCCAGGGAGAGCTGTTGACCCACCGGCTGGCGCGCCGGCTGGCCGGGGAAGAACATCTGATCCTCATCTGCGGTCGGTACGAAGGGGTAGACCAGCGCGTGGCGGACCACCTGGCCGACTTCGAGATCTCCATCGGCGATTACGTGCTGACGGGAGGGGAGTTGCCCTCCCTCGTGCTGGTCGACGCGGTGGCCCGGTTCGTGCCCGGCGTGATCGGGGGCCCTTTGGCGCCGGACCGGGATTCCTTCGAGGAGGGAATCCTCGAGGGGCCGCAATACACCCGCCCCCGGGAGTTCCGAGGGCTTACGGTCCCCGACGTGCTCCTGTCGGGCAACCACGCCGCGATCGAGAAGTGGCGCCGGGAGGAGGGGACGCGCAGGACCTTGGCCAGGCGCCCCGATCTCGGGAAGAAGAAGTTGACACCCGGCGGCGGGGTGGAATAGATTAATCCGTCTTGTTTTCCAAAGGGAACCGACTCGGGAAAGGGGTTCGAGAAATGAGCAATCTCCTCAGGGAACTGGAAAAATCGCAGCTTCGCAGCGACCTTCCGGCGTTCAAGGCCGGGGACACGGTGCGCGTCTACCTGCGGATTCGGGAAGGGGAAAAGGAGCGCGTCCAGTACTTCGAGGGGATCGTCATCGGGTTTCACCGCAACGGACCCTCCACAACCTTCAAAGTCCGCAAGGAGTCATACGGAGTGGGCGTGGAGCGGACGTTCCCGCTGCACTCCCCCCTCCTCGAGAGGATCGAAGTGAAGAAGAGGGGGGACGTCCGCAGGGCGAAGCTCTTCTTCCTCCGCAAGGTGTCCGGCAAGAAGGCCCGGATCCGGGAGAAGAAGGACTGGCTCGGCAAGAAGGGGATCGCCATCCCGGCCGAGGGGACCGCGGAACCACCCGAAGAGGGTGTCGCCGCGCCGGAAGATGCGGCGCAGGCGCCGGAGACCAAGGAGTAGGGCACCCCCGTTGGACGGTTTCGAGACCCGGGCGCGTGCGAGGGGTTTTCGCATGGTGGCCGGCGTAGACGAAGCCGGGCGGGGACCGCTTGCCGGCCCGGTAGTGGCGGCGGCCGTAGTGCTCCCCCCGGGGTTCTATCGGCCGGATATCCGCGATTCGAAGGCCCTTTCCCCGAAAGCGAGGGAAAGGGCCTTTTCTCTTGTCACCTCGCACGCCCTCGCCTACGCGGTTGGCCATTCCACCCCGGAGGAGATCGACCGGATCAACATCCTCAAGGCGTCGCTTCTCGCGATGCGACGGGCGGTGGAAAAACTCATACCCGTTCCTGACTTTCTCTACATCGATGGGAATATTTCGATCCCTCCGGCGGAGGGAGGCCCATGGGCGGCCATCCGCCAGGAACCGCTCGTCTCGGGGGACACCCGGTGCGTTTCGGTCATGGCGGCCTCCATCGTCGCGAAGGTCACCCGGGACCGGCTGATGCTCGAGTACGACCGGGTCTACCCCGGGTACGGCTTCGCCTCCCACAAGGGGTACCCGACGAGGGGGCATCTGGCCGCCTTGGCGTTGCTCGGCCCCTCCCCGATTCACCGGAAGACGTTCCGCGGGGTCCTTCCGGGGTGAGTCGCAAGCCGGAAGAGAGGGCGGCGGCGGGGCGGGAGGCGGAAGAATCGGTCTGCGCGTATCTGCGGGAAAGAGGAATGGAGATCGTGGAGCGGAACTTCCGCGCCCGGGGCGGGGAGATCGACGTCATTGCCCGGGACAGGAACGTTCTCGCGTTCGTCGAGGTGCGCTTCCGGGAGGAGGACGGGCACGGGCTCCCGGAGGAGTCCGTGGGCCCGGCCAAACGAAGAAGGATCGCGGCCGCGGCGAGGGCGTACCTGGCGACGATCCCCCCGGGCTCGTGGAAGGAGGCGCGGTTCGACGTGGCGGCGGTCGACGGCAGCGGGGGCGCCCCGGCCATCCGCTATTACCCCGCCGCGTTCGACGCCCGGGGCAAGATCCTTTAAGCCGGGTGTTCCTCCCGGGGACCCTGGCTCGCGGGGGGCTTCCGCATCCGCTACGCTCGCGATCTTCGCCCGCTCGCTGCCGGTTCCGCTCGCGTGTCTTAAACGCCGCTTCGCGGCGACCCCCATTTCTCGCTCCACAGGCCGCTCTGCGGAACCCCCCGCTGCGCCCCGGGTCCCCGGTGACCGGCGCAGCAGCCGCAGGAGGAGGGGCGCAGTGAGACCGGCCTCCAGGAGTTCATTCCCTCAGATCCCGGCATTCGAGGGCCGCTGCATCCGCTCCGGTTTCGTTGCCCTCCCTCACCGTACCGCAGCGGGTACGCTTCGGTCGGGCGCCTCGCCGGAAGCGGCGCATCGACCCTCTCGGTGCACGGCCTCTTCGGCAACGGACCCCTGGAGGCCGGAGCGCAGGCGTGCGGGTGCAACGCACGCCGAGCCACGAACGGAGCCCCCCTCCGAGGCTGCGGAGCCGTTTCTGCGCAAGGCGCAGCGGTAGGCGGGGGAACGTCCCGGTTCTTTACCCGAAGAATTCCTCGGCGATGTGGAAGATTCCCATGTTGACCGTTTTCGACTGCGCGGTGGCTTCGGACAAGGGGACGGGGACGATCTCTTTCCCCTGGAGGGCGGCCATCTTCCCGAACTCGCCGCGGTGGGCCATCTCGGTGGCGAAGACGCCGTACCGGGTGGCCAGCACCCGGTCGTGGGCGGTAGGGGAACCGCCCCGCTGGATGTGGCCAAGGACCACGAAGCGCGTCTCGAACCTCGTCCGTTTCTCGATCTCCTTGGCAAGGACCTGCGAGATCCCGCCCAGCCGGACGTGCCCGAACTCGTCGGTCTTCGTCTCCTGGATGATCAGCTGGCCGTCCTCGCCCGGCTTCTCGGCGAACTTTGCCCCCTCCGCCACCACGACGATGCTGAAGTTCTTCCCGCGGCTGTGGCGTCGCAGGATCAGGTCGCATACCTCGTCGATGTCGATCGGCTTTTCCGGAATGAGGATCGCGTGCGCCCCTCCTGCCATCCCCGAGAAGGTGGCGATCCATCCCGCGTTGCGCCCCATCACCTCCACCACCATGACGCGGTTGTGGGACTCCGCCGTCGTGTGGATCCGGTCGATGGCATCGGTGGCGATGGAGACCGCCGTGTCGAACCCGAAGGTGAAATCGGTCCCCGACAGGTCGTTGTCGATCGTCTTGGGGACGCCCACCACCGGAAGGCCGCGCTCATAGAGCTTGCTCGCCGCCCCCAGGGTGTCCTCGCCCCCGATGGCGACGAGTGCGTCGAGCCCCAGCAGGCGGAAGTTCTTCAGGACCTTGTCAGGACCGTCGGGATCCTTGAAAGGGTTGGTCCGGGAAGTGCCGATGATCGTTCCGCCGATGTGCAGGATCCCCGAGACCATCTTGGTGTCGAGATCCATGTAGGAGATGTCCACAAGTCCCTTCCACCCGTTCCGGATGCCCACCACACGGGAATCTAAATTGTCGGATTTCCGGACCACCGCCCGGATGACCGCATTGAGGCCCGGGCAATCTCCGCCGCCGTTCAGCACGCCTATTTTCATCTTGCCTTCCTCCCTTGTCGAATATCGGTAAAGTATAGCAGAGTCCCGCTCACCGTATTTGAAAGGAGCGGGTCTATATGGTAATTTATAAGACTTATATCCCGGCAGGAAAGAAAGGAATTTCGTTGTCCGTACCGGCAAGGGAAAAGATCGTGCTGCTGTCCGGGAACGAGGCGATCGCACGGGGGGCGTTCGAGGCGGGGGTTACGGTCGCCTCCGCCTACCCCGGGACCCCGAGCACGGAGATCCTCGAGAATTTCGCGCGGTACGAGGGAGTCTACGCGGAGTGGGCTCCCAACGAAAAGGTGTCGGTGGAGGTGGCGCACGGGGCCTCGATGGCGGGAGCGCGGGCCCTCGCGGTGATGAAGCACGTGGGGGTGAACGTCGCCGCCGACCCGATCTTCACCGCCTCCTACACGGGGGTGCGCGGGGGGTTCGTGATCGTCACCGCCGACGATCCCGAACTGCACTCGTCCCAGAACGAGCAGGACAACCGGCACTATGCCGTCGCGGCGAAGATCCCGATGCTGGAGCCGTCCGACTCCTGGGAGGCGAAGGAGTTCACGAGGCTTGCCTTCGACCTCTCGGAAAAATTCGACACCCCGGTCTTTTTGAGGAGCACCACGCGGATCTCCCACGCCGAGGGGGCGGTCCGGCTCGGCGACGTGACGGGATCACTCCTCGCCCCCGGGTTCGTGCGCGACCCGGCCAAGTGGGTCATGCTCCCGGACAACGCGAGGCGGCGGCACGGGATCGTCGAGGAGAGGATGCGGGCCCTCGCTACGTTCGCGGAAGGGTTCGACGGCAACCGGATCGAGTGGGGCGACCGCACCCTGGGGGTGATCACGGCGGGGGTCTCGTACCAGTACGTCCGGGAGGCGTTTCCCGACGCGTCGGTCCTGAAGCTGGGGATGGCGCACCCGCTCCCGTCGCGGCTCATCCGGGAGTTCGCGGCGGGCGTGTCGCGCGTGGTGGTGGTCGAGGAGCTGGACCCTCACATCGAGACGCACGTGAAGGCCCTGGGGCTTCCGGTGCAGGGGAAGGAGATCATCCCGATCGTCGGGGAGCTTTCCCCGCGGATCGTCCGGGAGGGGATTACCGGGGTGGCGATTCCCGTGCGGCCGGCCGAGGGGCTTCCCCGGAGGCCCCCGAACCTGTGCCCCGGCTGCCCGCACCGCGGGCTTTTCTACGTCCTCAACAAGTTCAAGGCGACGGTGGCCGGCGACATCGGCTGCTATACCCTCGCGGCGCTCCCGCCGCTTTCCGGAATGGACACCTGCGTCTGCATGGGGGCGTCCATCGGGAACGCCTTCGGGATCGAGAAGGCGCTGGGAAAGGCCGCCCTGGGCAAGGTGGTGGCGGTCATCGGGGATTCCACCTTCCTCCACTCGGGGATCACGCCCCTGATCGACATCGTCTACAACCGCGGGTTCTCCACGGTGATCATCCTGGACAACCGGACGACCGCCATGACCGGCGCCCAGGAGAATCCTGCGACGGGAAGGACGCTCATGGGCAAGGCCACCCGCCGGCTGGACCTGGCGGCTCTGTGCCGCGCGGTGGGTGTGGACCACGTCTATACGGTCAACCCGCACGACATGGAGCGGACGGAAGCGGTCCTCAGGAGGGAGCTCTTCCGCGAGGAGCCGTCCGTGATCATCACCGAGGCGCCGTGCGTTCTCCTCCCGGAGCACCGCAGGAAAAAGCGTCCCGTCTACGAGGTGATCCCCGACCTGTGCAGGGGATGCAAGGCGTGCAGCAAGCTCGGCTGCCCCGCGATCGAATGGGTTCCGTTCACGCCGGAGGCGGCGGTCGCCGCGGGGAAGAAGGCGTCCCAGAAGGGGATGACGCGGATCCATCCCCTCCTGTGCGACGGGTGCAACCAGTGCCCTCCGCTGTGCAAGTTCAAGGCGATCCTGGAGAAGAAGGGGTGAAACAGGCCCGCGGGAACGTTTTCCTCGCGGGCGTCGGCGGGCAGGGGATCCTCCTCGCGTCCGAGGTGCTGGGCGAGGCGTTCCTGCTCGGAGGGTACGACGTCAAGAAGAGCGAGGTCCACGGAATGGCCCAGCGCGGGGGGGCGGTGACGACC
Organism: Candidatus Deferrimicrobiaceae bacterium; assembly: GCA_035256765.1. Classification (NCBI taxonomy): domain Bacteria; phylum Candidatus Deferrimicrobiota; class Candidatus Deferrimicrobia; order Candidatus Deferrimicrobiales; family Candidatus Deferrimicrobiaceae; species Candidatus Deferrimicrobiaceae bacterium. Next base: position 6,158 of record DATEXR010000254.1, read on the forward strand.
CACCTGCGCTACGGCCCGAAGGTGTTCTCGCCGCTCATCGAGCCGGGCACGGCGGACCTGCTGGTCGCCTTCGAGAAGCTGGAGGCCCTCCGGTTCGCGCATTTTCTCAAACCCGGCGGCGCCGCGGTGGTCAACGCGCAGGAGATCCTGCCTCCGTCGGTGGCCACCGGCCGGGAGCGGTACCCGGAGCGGATCGAGGAGCGGCTTGCCGAGGTGACACCGAACCTGTACCTGGTCGATGCCCTGGCGACCGCCCTCTCCCTGCGCGAGGTGCGCGCCGTGAACATGGTGATGGCGGGTGCCGCCTCGCACCTGCTTCCCCTCCCCGAGGAATGCTACCTGAGGGCGATCCGGGAGCGTCTTCCGGAGAGATTCGTGGAGGTGAACGCGAAAGCGTTTCGCGCCGGGCGGGCGCTGTTGGCGCCCCGCGAGGCGGGACGGTAAATCGGGCGGGGCGGCCCGCGCCGCCGTCCCCCGGACAGAGGAGAACGGATGATCTGGGACGACGAATTCGAAACGCTGCCGCGCGAGGCGCTTGCGGCCCTGCAGTCGAAGCGGCTCCGGGCCCTGATCGAAAGGGTCCACTCCGCGGTTCCTTTCTACCGCCGCAAGCTCGACGAGGCGGGGTACCGGGCGGGCGACGTCCGGGGGCTCGAGGATCTGCCGGATCTTCCCTTCACGACGAAGGACGACCTGCGGGAGACCTACCCGTTCGGGCTGTTCGCCGTCCCGATGGAGCGGGTCGTGCGGGTTCACGCCTCCTCGGGGACCACGGGGAAGCCGGTCGTCGTCGGCTACACGCGCCGGGACATCGACACCTGGGCGGAGCTGATGGCCCGCACGCTCACCTGCGGAGGGACGACGAAGGGGGACGTGGTCCACAACGCGTACGGCTACGGCCTGTTCACGGGGGGGCTGGGAGCCCACTACGGGGCGGAGAGGATCGGCGCGACCGTCATCCCGATCTCGGGGGGGAACACGAAGCGGCAGATCATGCTCATGCAGGACTTCGGGTCCACGATCCTGTTGTGCACCCCCTCCTACGCGCTCAACCTCGCCGAGGTGATGGCGGAGGAGGGCGTCGATCCCGCCCGCCTGAAGCTCAAGTGCGGCCTGTTCGGGGCCGAGCCGTGGACCGAATCGATGCGGGGGGAGATCGAGAAGAAGCTCCGGATCAGCGCGCTCGACATCTATGGCCTCTCGGAGGTCATCGGGCCGGGGGTGGCGTCGGAGTGCATCGAGGAGAAGCGCGGCCTGCACGTCTTCGAGGACCACTTCATCGCGGAGATCATCGACCCGTCGACGGGGAAGGCGCTCCCTTGCGGGGAGACGGGCGAGCTCGTCTTCACCACGATCACCAAGGAGGCCTTTCCCGTGATCCGCTACCGGACGCGCGACATCTCGCGCCTCAGCGTCTCCCCCTGCTCCTGCGGCCGGACGCACGCGCGGATGGACCGGATCTCGGGGCGGACCGACGACATGCTCATCATCCGGGGGGTCAACGTCTTCCCGTCCCAGATCGAGTCGGTCCTGATGACGATCGAGGGCGTCGAGCCCCACTACCAGCTCATCGTCTCCCGCGAGGGGTCCCTGGACGTCCTCGAGGTGCAGGTGGAGGTGGGCGAGGCGATCTTCACGGACGAGATCAAGGGGCTCGAGACGCTTTCGAAGCGCATCGAGCACGAGATCAAGGACCTGTTGGGCGTCTCCTGCAAGGTGAAGCTTGTGGAGCCCAAGACGATCCAGCGCAGCGAGGGGAAGGCGAAGCGGGTCATCGATCAAAGGAAGCTGTAATGGCCAGATTCGTAAATATGGCTGCATTCGAGCCCCGCCCTCTTTCCGAACCGGACCATTCCAGCGTCCGAGGGTTCCGCGGAGTGGTCGGCGTCAGCAGGCGGTGCACACCCAAGAACGGGGGCGAACACTACTCGCCCGACAGGGGGCTGCGATGAAGGTCGAGCAGATTTCGATTTTCCTGGAGAACAAGTCCGGGAGGCTGGCCGAGGTGACGAATATTCTCTCCCGGGCGGGCGTCAATATACGGGCGCTCTCCCTGGCCGACACCGCCGATTTCGGGATCCTTCGCCTGATCGTCAACCAGACCGACCGGGCGAAGCAGGTCCTGAAGGAGAACGGGTTCACGGTGGGGAAGACGGAGGTGGTGGCCCTCGAGGTCCCGGACCGTCCGGGGGGGCTGGGGGAGATCCTGAGGATCCTGTACGAGGCGGGAATCAACGTGGAGTACATGTACGCCTTCGTGCAGCGGTCGGGGGACAACGCGATCATCATCTTCCGGTTCGACGAGCTGGACAAGGCGATCCGGGTCCTGACGGGGGCCGGGGTGCGGGTGCTCAGGGGGGAGGAAGTCTACGCCCTGTAGAGGAGGCCGCGGGCCGGCTGGCGGCATTTCGCAGGGAAACGGTATGTTGACCGTCGATTTCCGGGAGGAAGGGGAAACGGTACGACAGCGGGGGAGACGGCGGAAATCCCAAGGGAGAAGGAGGAGTACATGAGGGGGAAAAGCGGATTGATCTGTGCGATCCTGGCGCTGGCGCTGATGGCGGGCGCAAGCGTTCAGGCGGCCGAGCCGATCAAGGTCGGCGCGATCCTGTCGGTGACGGGGCCGGCGTCGTTCCTGGGGGCGCCCGAGGCGAAGACCCTCGAGATGCTCGTCGAGGAGCAGAACAAGAAAGGGGGATTTCTCGGAAGGAAGATCGAACTGATCGTCAAGGATTCCGGCGCCTCCGCGGAGAAGGCGTTTTCCTTCGCCAAGCAGCTCATCGAGGAGGAGAAAGTGTTTGCGATCCTCGGCCCCTCGACGAGCGGCGAGTCGATGAAGATCAAGAGCGTCGCCGAGGAGGGGAAGACCCTCCTCCTGTCCTGCGCCGCGGCGGAGGTGATCGTCAACCCCGTGGCCATGTACGTCTTCAAGACGCCGCAGAGCGACAAGGACGCGGTCATCAAGATCTTCCAGCAGATGAAGAATATGAAGATCTCCAGGATCGGCGTCCTTTCCAGCAACACCGGCTTCGGAAACGCGGGGAAGGCGCAGATCGAGAAACTTGCCCCGGCGTACGGCATCTTGATCCTCGCCAATGAGGTGTACGACAAGGCCGCCAGCGACCTGACGGCCGAGGTGACGAAGATCAAGGCGGCCAACGTCGAGGCGATCCTGAACTGGTCGATCGAGCCGGCGCAGGCGATCGCGATCAAGAACGCCCGTCAGATCGGCCTCAAGGTGCCAATCTTCCAGAGCCACGGGTTCGGGAACATCAAGTATGTAGAGGCCGCCGGGCCGGCCGCCGAGGGGGTGATTTTTCCGGCCGGCCGGCTCCTCATCGTTGACGTGCTCCCGAAGAGCCACCCCCAGAAGGCGGTGCTCAACAAGTACAAGAAAGACTACGAATCGAGGTTCAAGGAAGAGGTGAGCACCTTCGGCGGCCACGCCTATGACGCCTTCATGATCCTGGCGAAGGCGATCGAGAATACCAACAGCACGGACAAGGAGTTGATCCGGTCCGCCATCGAGCAGCTGCAGGGTTTCGTCGGGACCGGCGGAATCTTCTACTTCTCGCCTTCGGACCACAACGGACTTAACATCGATGCTTTCGAGATGCTGACCGTCCGGAAGGGGAAGTTTGTTCCCCTCGCAAAGTAGCCGGATCCGCACGAAACCCGGTCGGGAGCATCCGCGGGAACGCGGGTGCTCCCGATTTGTTGAGGGAAGGGATTGAACTCCGACCTGTTCTTCCAGTACGTGGTCGCCGGAATCACCTACGGGACGATCTACGCGGTCGTCGCCATCGGGTTCAACATCATCTACAACGCGACGGGGATCATCAACTTCGCGCAGGGGGAGTTCGTCATGCTCGGCGGCATGATCGCCGTCACGCTGAGCCGGTTCCTGCCCCTGCCCGTGGCCATCCTGGGCGCGGTCGCGGTGACGACGATCATCGGAGCGGTCATCGACATCCTTTTCATCCGGTGGCTCAGGGGGCCGTCGGTGCTGCGGATGATTATCATCACGATCGGGGTCTCGATCCTGGTCCGCGAAGTCGCCCTGCACGTCTGGGGGGAAAGCGTCAGGGCGCTCCCCTATTTCACGGGCACCTCGGTCACCTCCATCAAAATGGGGAATGTGTACATCTCTCCCCAGGTCCTTTGGGTCGTCGGCGTCAGCGCCATCGCGGTCGTCGCCTTGAGCGCCTTCTTCCACTACACGATGCTGGGCAGGCAGATGCGGGCCTGCGCGGCGAACCGGGACGCCGCGCGGCTTTGCGGCATCAGCGCGAAGAACATGGTGACGCTGTCGTTCATGCTGAGCGCAGGGATCGGCGCCATCGGGGGCGCCGTCGTCTGCCCGATCACCTACGTCCAGTACGACAGCGGAACGCCACTGGCGATCAAGGGGTTCACCGTCGCCATCCTCGGGGGGCTCGGGAACAGCGCGGCCGCCGTAGGCGCCGGCATGATCCTGGGAATACTCGAATCCTTCAGCATCTGGGTCCTGCCCGCCGCCTACAAGGAGGTCATCTCGATCTCCCTCCTGCTCCTCATCCTGTTCATCCGGCCGAGCGGCATCTTCGGCAGCGCCGAGGCGGCCCGGCTGAAGGAGTTCTGATGCGGGGGAGGCACCTTCCGGTCCTCATCTTCGGGGGGCTGATCGTGGGCATCCAGCTCGCGACCTCGGTCGCCGGCAATCCCTATCATCTCACCCAGCTGACGATGTCCGCGTACTACTCGCTCCTGGCCATCGGGCTTTGTCTCCTGGTCGGATATGCGGGGCAGATCTCGCTCGGTCACGCCGGGTTTTTCGCGATCGGCGGCTACATCACGGCCCTGCTGACGACGCACGACCTCTCGTCCCGGGCGGGCGGCGCAAGCCGGTGGCTGGCGAAGGCGGGGATCCTTTCCTCCCGCACCGACCTCTACGGGGGGGAACTGTTGACCGTCCATCCCTGGGTTGCGTGCCTCGTGGCGGTTCTTGCGACCGTCGGGATCGCCTACGCCGTAGGAGGCCCGGTCCTGAAGCTTCGGGGCCACTACCTTGCCATGGCGACATTGGGCTTCGGCGTCATCATTTACCGTATCGTCCTGGGGACCGAATTCCTCGGCGCGGCGGACGGCATTTCCGACGTTCCCCCGTTTGCCGTCCTCCCCGGCCTCGAGGTTTCCGGAAAGGCCGCTCTGCGCGCCTCCAATTATTATCTCGCCTGGGGGGTGGTGATCGCCGCAATGGTGCTTCTCCTCAATCTCATCGATTCCCGTGCCGGGAGGGCCCTCTCCTCGATCCACGGCGCCGAGGACGCCGCCGAGGCGATGGGGATCCCCACCGCCCGGTACAAGCTTTCCACCTTCGTGCTTTCCGCCGCCTTTGCGGGACTCGCCGGCGTGCTGCTCACCCATTACAACGGCGGCATCGGGCCCTCGGAGGCCTCGGTCATGAAATCCGTCCGGTACGTCGCGATCGTTGCGGTCGGCGGCATGGCGAACCTCTGGGGGACGCTCCTGATGAGCCTTCTCCTCAACTACCTCTCTCTTCGCGGATATTTCGGGACCTATGACGACGCGGTCTTCGGCGTCATACTGATCCTGATCATGCTCTTCGCGCCCGATGGGCTCCTGCGGCGGCAGCTGTTCGAGGAGCTCAAGGCAGCGGTTTTCCCCGCCGGCGGGGAGAAGGAAACGTGAAGCTTCTCTCGATCCGGAGCATAAGCAAGCGGTTCGGCGGCCTCAAGGCGGTGGATAACGTGTCCTTCGATGTGCCACAGGGCGCCATCAAGGCCCTCATCGGCCCGAACGGCGCAGGCAAGACGACGCTGTTCAACCTGCTCTCCGGGTTCCTCCGTCCCGACCGGGGTTCGGTCGTCTTCGCCGGCGCCGAGGTGCTGGGGATCATGCCTCACCAGATCGCGGCGCGAGGCATGGCGAGGACATTCCAGCAGACCCGTCTCTTTCCGAAGATGACCGTCCTGGATAACATCCTGGTCGGGCGCCACCTCCACAGCCGGGGGGGCTTCGTATCCTGTATGCTCCACCTTCCGTTCCTCCGGAAGGAGGAGCGCAACGCGCGGGAAACGTGCCGGGAGATCCTGGAGTTCCTGGGTCTTTCCGGCCAGGCGGATGAGGAAGCCGTTCGTCTCCCCTACGGACAGCAGCGCATCGTGGAGCTCGGCCGGGCGCTGGCCTGCGAGCCGCGGATTCTTCTGCTCGACGAGCCCGCGGCGGGTCTGAACATCCGCGAAACGGCCGAGGTCGGGAAACTGATCAGCAGGATTCGCGAGCGGAACGTCACCGTCCTGCTCGTGGAGCATGACATGTCCCTCGTCATGGACATTTCCGACGAGATCGTCGTGCTCAGTTACGGGCAGAAAATCGCCGAAGACAAACCGGCCTCCATCCAGAAGGACCCGGAAGTGATCCAGATCTACCTCGGGGAAGGCGATGCTTAGGATCAAGAACCTTGAGGCGGGATACGGTCCTTTGAAAGTCCTTCGGAAGGTGTCGCTTCACATCGGCCCCGGCGAGATCGTCACGGTCATCGGGGCGAACGGCGCGGGCAAGACGACGCTTCTGAAGACCGTTTCGGGGCTTCTTGCCCCACGGGGGGGCGAGATCCTCTTCGAAAAGAAGACGATCCGGAAAGTACCGGCGGAGCGGATCGTTTCCCTGGGCTGTTCGCTCGTGCCCGAAGGTCGCCAGCTGTTCGCTCCCATGACGGTGCGGGAGAATCTGATCCTCGGGGCCTGTGTCCAGTACCGGAGAAGAAGGCACGAGGAGGTGACCGAGGACATGGAGCGGGTTTTCGGCCTCTTCCCGCGGCTGAAGGAACGGGAGGCCCAACTGGCCGGGACCCTCTCCGGGGGGGAGCAGCAGATGCTGGCCATCGGGCGGGCGCTCCTTTCCCGCCCCCGGATGCTTCTCCTCGACGAACCCTCCATGGGGCTGGCCCCCCGGATGGTTCGGGAGATCTTCACCCATATCGTGCATCTCCGGAAGGAGTTCGGGCTGACGATTCTTCTCGTCGAGCAGAACGCGCGGGGGGCCCTGCGCGTGGCCGACCGGGGGTATGTCCTGGAGACCGGGCGGATCATCCTCCAGGGACCGTCCGAGGAACTGCTGTCCAACCAAGACGTGCAACGCGCCTATCTGGGGCGGAGCCCCGAGGGAGAAGCGTAAAGGCAAGGAGGTGGGTCGATGTACTGGGAACCCGACAGGGAGTGCATGGATCGGGAGGAGCTCGAGCAGCTCCAGTTCGAACGGCTCCAGTCGACGCTGAACCGCATCTATTCCCACGTCCCTTTCTACCGGAAGAGGTTCGACTCCCTGGGGGGCCTGCCGGAGGACATCGCCTCCCTGGCCGACTTCTCGCGCCTCCCGTTCACCGCGAAGGAGGACCTCCGGGAGAGCTACCCGTACGGCCTGTTCGCCGTCCCCCTCCGGGAGGTCGTCCGGATCCACGCCTCCTCCGGGACGACGGGTGCGTCGACGGTCGTGGGATACACCCGGAACGACATCCGGATCTGGAGCAACCTCACGGCCCGGGTCCTCACGATGGGCGGGGTGACGAAGGACGACGTGGTCCAGATCGCATTCGGGTACGGCCTCTTCACCGGGGGGTTCGGCCTGCACTACGGGGCCGAGCGGATCGGGGCCTCCGTGATCCCCGCCTCGAGCGGTCACACCCTGCGCCAGATCAAGATCATGATGGACTTCAAGACCACGGCCCTGGTCTCCACGCCCTCCTACGCGATGCTCGTGGCGGAGACGATCCGGGAGCAGGGGATTCCCCTGGCGGCTCTCTCCCTGAAATACGGCCTTTTCGGGGCGGAGCCCTGGTCCGAGCGGATGCGACAGGAGATCCAGGAGAAGCTGGGAATCGTCGCGACGGACAACTACGGCCTGTCCGAAATCATCGGCCCCGGCGTCTCGGGGGAGTGCCGGGAGCAGAACGGCCTCCACATCAACGAGGACCACTTCCTGGTGGAGGTCGTCGACCCGGAGACCCGTAGGCCGATGCCCGACGGGGAAACGGGGGAGCTCGTGATCACCTCACTCACCAAGGAGGCCTTTCCCATGATCCGATACCGGACGCGGGATCTCACCAGCATCCTTCCCGGGCACTGCCCCTGCGGGCGAACGCTGCGCCGGATGGCCCGCGTGAAGGGGCGGACCGACGACATGCTGATCATCAAGGGGGTGAACGTCTTCCCCTCCCAGATCGAGTCCGTCCTTTTCGAAATCGAGGGGACGGAGCCGCACTACCAGATCGTGATCGACCGGAAGGGGGGGCTCGACGAGGTCACCGTCCACGTCGAGGTGGGAGAGACGATCTTTTTCGATCAAATGCGACGGCAGAGGGATATGATGGAACTCATCCGGAAGCGGCTCGCCCAGGAGCTCGGGATCAGCGTCGAGGTCAAGCTCGTCGAGAAAAAGACGCTC
>DATEXR010000255.1 GCA_035256765.1 Candidatus Deferrimicrobiaceae bacterium
AGGTTCTGGGTCAGGAAGGGTCCCCCGACCGGCATGATCATTCTTCCCCCGTTCCGCAGCTGGCTCAGCAGGGGGGGCGGGATGTGGCCCCCCGCGCACGTGACGATGATGGCGTCGAAGGGGGCCTTCTCCTTCCAGCCGTAATACCCGTCCCCCTTCCGGACGAACACGTTCCGGAGTCCGAGGGACTCGAGGTTCCTGCGCGCGCGATCCGCGAGGGACGGAAAGATCTCGACGGTGTACACCTCGCCGGCGATCTTCGCGGCGATTGCCGCCTGATACCCGGAGCCCGTCCCCACTTCCAGGACGCGGTCCCCCGGTTTCAGGCGCAGGATCTCGGTCATGAACGCGACGACGTAGGGCTGCGAGATCGTCTGCCCCTCGCCGATCGGAAGCGGCCTCGGGTCGTAGGCCCTCGTGCGGTATTCGGCGGGGACGAGGAGATGACGAGGGACCTCCCGCATCGCCGCGAGAACCCGGGGATCCGAAATTCCCTCCCCGGCGATCTGGTCCCTCACCATCGCCTGTCGCTTTTCGTGGTACGGATCCTCCTGCGCTCCTCCCGGCGGAGCCGGGAGACAGAAAAGAACCGCCCAGAGGGCGATGACGAACCGGCGGGAACGCATCCTCCTCACCCTGTCGGGAACGTTCAGGAGATTCCCAAAGCCTTGGCTGTCTTCCGGACATCCGCCGGCTTCACCCAGAGCATGGCCCCGAAATGTCCTTTCCCGTCCGCGACCGCTTCGAGGGCTGTCACATTGATGCCGGCCCGGCCGAGCTTCTCCATGACCCCGTGGACCGCACCCGGCCGGTCACCGCCCTGGATCAGGAAGACGGTCCTCTTCCCGGTCAATCGAAAACCGGCCTTCCTCATCGCTTTCTGGAATGCGGCGGCGTTCGCGGGAACGAAGTCCATCTGGGTCTTCCTCCCTCTCGGGAAACCGGAAAACGCCACGAGGTTCACCTTGTGGTCCTTCAGCGCCCGGAGGACGCGCGCTCCTTCGCCCGGCCTGTCCGGAATTGCGAGCTTCCAATAAAAGGCCTTCGTGATCCGGTCCGCCATCTCTCTCCTCCTCCGGGAGGATTTCCTCCCTCTCATCGGTTGTCTTCCGTTCGCTTGTCCTTCTTGTCGCGATCCCCCTCCCGTTTCGACGCCTCCCGAAGCGCCGCGAGGCGGTCCTCCACGAGACGATGGAAAGTCCCCTCGGGGTAGCTGCCGTCCTGCCCGATCTCCCCCGTTTTCGTCTCCATCAGGATTTCGATTCCCTCCTCGAGGTGATCGATGGCATGGATATGGAATCTTTTCTCTCCGACCGCCTCGACGACGTCTTTCCTCAGCATCAGGTTCCTGACGTTTCGTTCCGGGATGATGACCCCCTGCGAACCGTCGAGCCCCCGGAGACGGCAGAGATCGAAGAACCCCTCGATCTTCTCGTTGACCCCGCCGATCGGCTGCACGTTTCCGCCCTGGTCCATCGAACCGGTGACGGCGACCCCTTGCCTGACGGGGACGCCCGAGATCGCGCTCAGGAGCGCGTAGAGCTCCGCGCAGGTCGCGCTGTCCCCCTCGATCATCCCGTACAGCTGCTCGAAGGTGATCGACGCCGTGAGGCTGATCGGTTTCTTCCCCGCATACCGGCTCCCCAGGTAATGGGACAGGATGAGAACGGCTTTTTCATGGATCTTCCCGGAAAGCTTCGTTTCCCGCTCGATGTTGAGAACCCCTCCCTTGCCGGGATACACGGTGGCCGTGATCCGCGACGGCTTTCCGAAGGAGTAGTCCCCCGTCCCCAGAATGGCGAGGCCGTTGACCTGCCCTTTCCTCGCTCCCGAGGTCTCCACGATCAGCGTCCCCTCCGCCATCACCTCCCGCAGCCGATCCTCGACCCGGCTGTGGCGGTAGATCTTCTCCCGGATCGCCCTCTCGACGTGAGCGCCGGAGACCACCGAAGTTCCTTCCTTGACCGCCCAGTAATGGGATTCCCGGATCAGGTTGGAGACGTCGCTGAACTTGGAGGTCAGCTTCTCCTGGTGTTCCGCGAGACGGGAGCCGTATTCCACCACCTTACCCACGCCGGAAGGATCGAAAGGGAAAAGGCTCTCCCCTTTCGCCTTCGTCGCCACGAAGGAGGCGTATTTCCGGATGTTCTCCTCCGACCTGTCCATCCGGTTGTCGAAGTCCGCCTTCACCTTGAACAGCTCCCGGTACTCCTCGTCGAGGTTGTACAGGAAGTAGTAGATTTCGGGGCTCCCGATCAGGATCACCTTCAGGTCGAGAGGGATCGGCTCCGGCTTTATCATCGCCGCGGGGGCCGAACGGTACGGCTCCCACACGTCTTCGATCTTCACCTCGCAGTTCCGGATGGCCCGTTTCAGGGCGTCGTAGGAAAAGAGATTCCGGAAGAGGTCGAGGGCGTTGATGACCAGGAACCCGCCGTTCGCCTTGTGCAGGGAGCCCGCCTTGATCATGGAGAAGTCCGTGATGGCGGCTCCGTACTGGAACTTGTGCTCCATCCGGCCGAAGAGGTTGTAGTACGTGGGGTTGCTCTCGAAGACGCAGGGCCCGCCTTTCCTGCCTCCGTTGTTCACGATCACGTTCACGGTGTACTTGAGGAAATCGGGCTCCTGCCTCGCCAATTTCAAAAAAGGCACCGCCGGCGCGGCGGCCTCGTCGGAGGGGGCCTTGAAGTCGTCGATGTTCTCGAGGATGTCTTCCTCCACGTCGTCCAGGTAGGACATCAGTTTCGGGTCCCGCCCGTACGGGGCGCGTATGTCCTCGATCCGGTGCCCGAGGACCGAGAGAGCGGCATGCCGCTCCAACTCCCGAAGCTTTTCCTTGGCGTCTTTCTCCTGGACCTTCAGCATCCTCTTCGCGTCGTCGATCTTTTCCTGGATCTTCCTCCCGTTCTCCCGGATGCGGTTTTTCGCGTTTTCGTCGAGCGCGTTGTATTCCTCCTCCGTAAGGGGCTCACCCGAACTGCCGACCGCTCCGATGGCATAGCCGCCCATCGCGGGCCGGACCTGGAACCCTTTCTCGCCCGCCTCCCGCTCCAGGGAGGAAAATATCTCCTTCTGCCGGGACTGGAGTTCCTCCATGAGGATATGGTTCTGTTTCTTGTAATCCTTCGAATCGAATATCTTCGGGATTTCCACTTTCAAGGCAGCGATCAGCTCCGCCATGTCCTTCTGGAGCGCGACTCCCCGGCCCGGCTCGAGGGAAAGGGCGATCGGCTCGGTCGGGTCCCGGAAGTTGTAGACGTAGCACCAGTCGGGCGGAACCTTCTCCCCTTCCGCCTTTTTCGATATGAAGGAACGGATCGCCGAAGTCTTCCCCGTCCCGCTCTCGCCCAGCACGTAGATGTTGAATCCCGTGCTGGCGAGGTTCAGGCCGAAGTCGATGGAATCGAGGGCCCGCTCCTGGCCGACGATCCCGTCCAGCGGCGCCAGCTCTTCCGTCGTCCGAAAGGAAAAGAAGCGCTCGTCGCAGGCCCGGTACAGGTCATCGGGGGAAAGCAACCTGGCCATGCATCCCTCCTTCGTGATCGGGAAAGGGGGAACGGAAATCCCCCGGCGGTTCCGGATTATCCTCGTTCATCATAGAAACTTCCCCGAAAAATAAAAAGGGGACCGGGGAAAACGGACCGTCAGCCTTAGTGCTGCGTCTCGTAAATACGGTATCGTATCAGGGCGATGCCCTAAGGCGTTTTTCCTCCCGATGCCCGGGGCTCGCGGGGGGCTTCCTATTCGCTACGCTCGCGACCTGCGACCGCTCGCTGCCGATTCCGCTCGACGC
>DATEXR010000256.1 GCA_035256765.1 Candidatus Deferrimicrobiaceae bacterium
GCCCGCGAGGGGGCTGTCCCGGCCACGTCGGTGGCCGATGCGGCCGGGAAGCTTTCCCCCCCGAGAGTGGTGTGGCTCATGGTCCCCGCCGGCCCCCCGGTGGACGAGAACGTGGAACTTCTCGCCGGAACCCTCGAGGCCGGGGACGTGGTCGTGGACGGCGGGAACTCGCTTTACAAGGAGGCGCCCCGCAGGGCGAAGCTGCTTGCCGGGCGCGGGGTCCGGTTCCTCGACGCCGGTACCAGCGGTGGGATCTGGGGACTTGCCGAGGGGTACTGCCTCATGGTCGGAGGGGACGAGGAGGCCTTCCGTGTCGTGGCCCCGGTCCTCGAAACGCTTGCCCCGCCTAAGGGATACGCCTATATGGGCCCCCACGGCGCCGGACATTTCGTGAAGATGGTCCACAACGGCATCGAGTACGGCATGATGCAGTCGTACGCCGAGGGGTTCGAACTGCTGTCGTCGGCTCCCTATTCGCTCGACCTGCGGGCGATCGCCTCCCTGTGGAACCAGGGGAGCGTCGTCCGGTCTTGGCTTCTGGAACTTGCCGAACGGGCCCTGGAAAAAGACCCAGAGCTTGCGATGCTCTCCCCATACGTGGACGATTCGGGGGAGGGACGCTGGACGGTCGAGCGTTCCATTGAGGCGGGGGTCCCTCTTCCCTCCATCGCCCTTTCCCTTTACATGCGGTTCTTTTCCCGGCAGGACAATTCCTTCGCGATGCGGATGCTGGCCGCGCTTCGCAACGAGTTCGGGGGACACGCGGTGAAGGCGGTGTCGAACGGGAAAAAGAAAGGGAAGCGGGATGGCTGAGGAGAGGAAAATTCCGGTCGAGACGGCCCTCCCCCCCGAGGCGTTGGCCGCCGCGTTGCCCCCGCCGTGCCTTCTCGTCATCTTCGGGGCTTCGGGGGACCTGACGAAGCGGAAGCTCGTCCCGGCCCTGTACGGCCTCTTCCGGGAAAAGCTTCTCCCGGAAGGGTTCGCCGTCCTGGGGGTATCGCGCACCCCGTACACCGACGACGCGTTCCGGGACTACCTCAGGGACGGTACCCCAGAAAGCGAGGCAGGGAAGTTCGACCCGGCCTCCTGGGACGCCTTCGCGAAACGGCTCTATTACCAGCCGGGGGACATCGGGGACCCGGAGAGCACCAGGACGTTGGCCGGGCGGATCCGCGCCGTGGCGAAGGAGCGGGGGGTCCCGGGGAACCTCATCTTCTACGCCTCCGTCGCGCCGAAGTTCTACGCGCCCCTCGTTCGCCGGATCGGGGAGGCCGGTCTTGCCACCGCATCGGAGGACCTGCCCGGTTACCGCCGCGTGGTGATCGAGAAGCCGTTCGGCCACGATCTGGCGAGCGCCCAAGAGCTCACGAAAGTGGTCTCGGGCGTATTCCGGGAGGACCAGGTCTACCGGATCGATCACTACCTCGGAAAGGAGACGGTCCAGAACATCCTGGTCTTCCGGTTCGGCAACGAGATCTTCGAGCCGGTCTGGAACCGGAACTACATCGACCACGTCCAGATCACGGTGGCCGAGACGCTGGGCGTGGAGGGCAGGGGCGACTATTACGACGGCGCGGGGGCGGTGCGGGACATGATCCAGAACCACCTGCTGCAGCTCCTCACGCTGGTGGCGATGGAGCCCCCGATCTCCCTCTCCGCCGAGGACGTGCGGGACGAGAAGCTGAAGCTTCTCCGCTCGATCGAGCCGATCCCCGACGAGGCCGTGGGCGACGTCTGCGTGCGGGGCCAGTACGCCGCCGGGGAGATCGGCGGGGAGAAGGTCGTCGCGTACCGCCAGGAGAAGGACGTCCCCCCGGGGTCCCTGACCGAGACGTACGCCGCATGGAAGCTGTCGATCGACAACTGGCGGTGGGGCGGGGTGCCGTTCTACCTCCGCACGGGGAAGCGCCTGGCACGGTCGGTCTCCGAAATCGCGATCCGTTTCCGCCCCGTTCCCTACCTCCTCTTCGGAGACACAGCGTGCGGCCAGCTGGAGTCGAACCTCCTGGTGCTCAACATCCAGCCTGAGGAGGGGATCTTCCTCAAGGTGGGAGCGAAATCCCCGGGGCCCTCGATCTGCGTGCAGCCGGTGGAGTTCCAGTTCACCTACGAGCGTGCGTTCGGGGCCAAGAGCCAGCCCGCCTACGGAAGGCTTCTGCTCGACGCGATGCTGGGCGACACGACGCTCTTCCCGAGGGACGACACGGTGGGGATCTCCTGGTCGCTCCTCAGCCCCCTCCTCTCGCGGTGGGCGGAGAACCCGGGGCGCGACCTGTTCTTCTACCCCGCGGGGAGCCAAGGCCCCAAGGAGGCCGACAAGATCCTTGCCCGGGAGGGGAGGCAGTGGCGGATCCCGTGACGAAATACTCCGCTTCATAAATATGGCAACATATTTGTGCGTGCCTCCCGGTGGCAAGGGGCGCAGCGGGGCCGATGACCGCCCCTGAAGCGGGGGATCCGCGAGCGGAGCAGCCGCAGGAGGGGGTATGAGCGGAGCTTTTCGGGGAGGAAGGGCAAGCGCAGACGTGCGGATTCATCGCACGTCGAGCGACGAAGCGAAGACCCCCTCCGAGGCAGCGGAGCCGGGAAGGAAGGCGGAAATGGGGTCGAGCGGAATTGGCAGCGAGCGGGCGCCGTTTCGCAGGTGCCGAAAGAGCGCAGCAAGCCGAAGGAGAGGGAGCGCAGCCGTGCAGGTTCCCCGCACGGCGAGCCACGAACGGAGTCCCCCTCCGAGGCTGCGGAGCGATAGCCGCCCGCGAGCCCCCGGCACCGGGAGGGGAAGCGCCTCATGGAATCGGCCCGATAGGAGACCGTAATTACGAAACGCAGCACTAAGGGACAGGGCGAACCGTCCGGGAGGCTCTTCGTGCTTCCCTCGCCGCAGGAACTTGCCAGGGCGGCGGCAGGGCGGCTGTGGGGGATCGCGCGGGATCGCGCGGCGGCATCGGCGAGGGCCGGGAAGGGGAGGGGGACGGTTTCCATCGCCCTCTCCGGGGGGAGGACCCCCCGCCTCACGCTCGAGGTCCTCTCCTCCGAGCCGTACCGGGGCCGGTTCCCGTGGGACCTCGTCCATTTCTACCAGGTCGACGAGCGTTGGGTTCCCCCCGGCGACCCGGCGAGCAACCGGCGGATGCTGCGGGAGTGCCTCCTTTCCCGTGCCCCCGTCCCCCCGGACCACTTCCACCCGGTCGACACCGCTCTTTCCGACCCTGGGGAGGGAGCGCGCAGGTACGAGGAGATGCTTGGGTGTGCCTTTCGGGGGACCCCCGGGGGCTTTCCGCGGTTCGACGCGATCCTGCTCGGGCTGGGCGCGGACGGCCACACCGCGTCGCTTTTCCCCGGGTCCCCCGCCCTGGAAGAAAAGACCGCCTGGGTGGTGGAGGCCGAAGGGGGGGACCCGCCCGTCCCCCGCGTCACCCTGACGCTTCCCGTTCTGAACGCCGCCTCTCAGGTCATCTTCCTGGTGAGCGGTAAAGAGAAGGCCGCGGTTCTGGCGGACGTGCTTTCGGGAAGGAGAGGGGAGCTGCCCGCCTCCCGGGTTTCCCCGCGCAGGGGAAAGGTCACCTTCCTTGCCGACGCCGCAGCCGCGTCGCTCCCCGGAGTGAAGTCCCCGGCGGCTCCTGAGGGGAACGGGGACGCGCGGAAGAAAAAGGGGGGCGCCTTTTGAGGATCCTTGCCGGAGACGTGGGAGGGACGAAGACGAATCTCGCGCTCTATCTCCGGGAAGGAAGCGCGCTGCGCCGGGAGGAGCTGCGGTCGTTCCCGAGCGGCCGGTACCCCGCTCTGGAAGCGATCCTCGCGGAGTTTCTCGCCGGCAGCCCCGGGGTCGACTCGGTCTGCATCGGCGTGGCGGGCCCGGTGGTGTCCGGGCGGAGTCGGGTGACCAACCTCCCCTGGGTCGTGGACGGGGATTCGGTGAAAAAGGCCGTCGGGGCGAGGCGCGCCTACTTGATCAACGACCTGCAGGCGACCGCCTTCTCCGTCCCGTTCCTTTCCGGGGAGAGCCTGGCCGTCCTCCAGGGCGGTGAGGCCGAGCCGCGGGGGACCATCGCGGTGATCGCCGCGGGGACCGGCCTCGGCGCGGCGTTCCTCGTGTGGGGCGGTGCGGGGTACCTGCCGGTCGCCTCGGAGGCCGGGCACGCCGATTTCGCCCCCCGGGACGAGCGGGAGATGCGGCTGTTCCGATACCTGAAGGGCCGGCACGGTCGCGCAAGCGTGGAGCGGGCGCTGTCGGGCCCCGGGCTGCATGCGGTCTACCGGTTCCTGCGCGAGTCCGAGAAGATGGCGGAATCCCCGGAGGTCGTTGCCCGTCTCGCCGCGGAGGACCCGCCGCGCGTCATCGCGCAGGAGGGGATCTCCGGGGGATCGGACGCATGCCGCGAGGCCCTCCGGGTCTTTTCCTCCCTCTACGGGGCGCAGGCGGGGAACTTCGCCCTCCAGGTGATGGCGATGGGCGGGGTGTACCTGGGAGGGGGGATCGCTCCCGCGATCCTGCCGGCGCTCTCGGAAGGACCGTTTCTCGAATCGTTCCTCGCCAAGGGGAGGTTCCGGGAATTTCTCGCGAGGGTGCCGGTCCGGGTGATCCGGGACGACAAGGCCGCGCTGCTCGGCGCGGCCCGGTACGCGTTCGCGGGGGAGGGGGTGGACGGTTGACGCCGGCCCGAAAACCGATGCGGGTCGTCCTGGCCGCCGACCACGGGGGAGTGGCGATGAAGGCGGACCTTCTCCGGTTCCTTTCGGGCAAGGGGTACGCGGTCCGGGACCTGGGGACCGGTACCCCCGACCCGGTCGATTACCCCGATTACGGGTTCGCCGCCGCCGCGGCGATCCGGAGGGGGAAAGCCGACCGGGCCGTCCTTCTCTGCAAGTCCGGCATCGGGATGGCGATCGCCGCGAACAAGTCGAGGGGGGTGCGGGCGGCGCTGGTGTCGACCGTGCCGGACGCGGTGCTCTCCCGGCGCCACAACGACGCCAACGTGCTCGTCATGGGCGCGCTCGAGATCCCGCCCCGCAGGGCGCGCCGCATCGTGGCGGCGTGGCTCGCGGCCCCCTTCGACGGGGGGCGCCATCGCCGCCGGGTGGAAAAGATCCGGCGCTTTGAACAGGTCCACTGGAAGGATTAACCCGAATTTCCCACCAGGCTTCTGCTGCGGCGGCGGATACGGGCATGCCTGCTGCGTTGCGCTCGGTCGGGCTCCTCGACGTAGTGTCGACTACGTCTCCGGGGCCCTCGGTCGCGCGCCTTGCATCCACGCCCGTCTCCACCGCCTCGCGACGAACCCTGCTCAGAAAATAACCCTCGATGGACGGAGGGCTGATCTTCTTTATGTTGTACCTATCAGCGTCAAGCCGCCGACTCCACGGTGACCCTTTGACCCATCTGCTCCA
>DATEXR010000257.1 GCA_035256765.1 Candidatus Deferrimicrobiaceae bacterium
GCCAGCCCTTTGTCGGACTCCCTGCGCCCGGCTCGGCGTACCGCCAGTACGCCTGCGCCGTGCTCGGTCGTCCTTCGCGGTCTGACGGCGCATCCGCTTCGCCTCGGCTGCCGACCCTTCCGGGGACAGGCCCCTCGCTCCCGCTTCGTTGCGCTCCTTGCGCCGTACTTCGCTCCAGTACGCCTCAGTCGCGCGCCTCGCTGGCGCGGCGCATCGACGCTCTCGGTGCGTCAAGCTATTTACGAGACGGTACACTAGGATGGGGGAAGGGATCCGGAGAGACGCCCTCGCCATCGGTTTCCTCACCGTCGGCATCTTCCTCACCGTTGCGCTGGTTTCCTTCCACCAGATGGATCCGTCCCTTTCCGCCTGGAGTTCGAAGGGCGCCGCGGTCCGCAACTGGGGGGGCGCGGTGGGGGCGATCGTTTCCGACCTCCTCCTCCAGCTGTTCGGCGTAGGGGCGGTCGGTTTCCCGGTCCTGTGCCTTGCGCTGGCCTACTGGACCTTCCGCGGGGAGAAGATGGAGGGCAAGTGGAGCCGGGCCGCCGGCGGGCTGCTCGCGGTCTGTTCCCTCCTGGGGATCGCCTCCTTTTTCGCGGGGCACGTCCGGCTGTTCGACTCCGACATCTTTCTTCCGGGAATCGTGGGGCACCTGCTGGGAGTCCACTTTTTCGGAAGACTGTTGAGCAAGGTGGGAGGGCTGATCTGCCTTGCCGCCCTCTTCCTCTTCTCCCTGATGCTGCTCACCGGGCTGCCGCTCCGCGGCCTGCCCTCCCTGTGGAGTCGCAAAAAGACCGCCGAACAGGTCCGCGCCATCGTCAAGGAGAAGATCGTTTCCCGGGAGGGTCGGGAAGGGGAGAGGCCGCCACGGGAAATGGCCCCGGCGGCGTCCCGCGACGCATCCCATCCCCGGATCGTGGCATCCCCGGTCGTTCCCGAGGCGACGCCCGCCCCGCGCGGGGGCGGAAAGGAATTCGTTCTGCCCTCCCTCGATCTCCTGGAGCCCCCCGTTGCGGACGGGAACGGCGGGGACGAGGAGTCGCTGCAGCGGAACGCGGTTACCCTTCTCGAGAAGCTTTCCGAGCACGGCATCGAGGGAAACATCACCGAGATCCGCACCGGTCCCCTCGTCACCACCTACGAATTCCGGCCCGCTCCCGGCGTGAAGGCGAACCGGGTGGTGGCGATGGCGGGGGACCTCGCCCTGGCGATGCGGTGCGAATCGGTGCGCGTCGTTCCGAACATCCCCGGCAAGGGCGTCATGGGGTTCGAGATCCCCAACGGGAAGCGGGCGCTCATCTCGCTCCGGGAGCTTCTGGGATGCAAGGCCTACGCGGAGTCCGAGGCGATGCTCTCGCTCGTCGTGGGGAAAGACATCTTCGGAGAACCGGTCATCCGCGACCTCTCGAAGATGCCGCACTTGCTGATCGCGGGGGCCACGGGGTCGGGCAAGAGCGTCGCCCTGCACAGCCTCATCCTTTCGATCCTCTTTCGGGCGACCCCGGAGGACGTCCGCTTCATACTCGTCGACCCGAAGATGCTCGAGCTCACCCTCTACGACAGCATCCCCCACCTGTTCCACTCCGTCGTCATCCAGCCGCGGGAGGCGGGCCAGGTCCTGAAGTGGGCGGTCGGGGAAATGCGGGGGAGATACCAGGAGATGATGGAAAACGGCGTGCGCCACATCGACGCCTACAACCAGCTGGTCGACAAGAGATCCCGGTCCGTTCTCCGGGTCCAGGCGCGGGACGGGGAGGCGGAGGAGATGACGCGTCTTCCCTACATCGTCATCGTCATCGACGAACTGGCCGACCTCATGTTGACAAGCGCGTCGCGGCGCGAGGTCGAGGACTCCATCACCCAGCTGACCCAGATGGCCCGGGCCGCGGGGATCCACCTCGTCTTCGCGACGCAGAGGCCGTCCGTGGACGTCCTGACCGGCATCATCAAGGCGAACTTCCCGTCGCGTGTCTCCTTCAAGGTCGCTTCCCAGTTCGACTCCCGGACGATTCTCGACCAGTCGGGGGCCGAGACCCTTCTCGGGTTCGGGGACATGCTCTTCCTCCAGCCCGGGGTGGGAGGGATCCTGCGGGTTCACGGCCCGTTCGTGGGAGAGGGAGAGATCCAGCGCGTCGTCGCCCATCTCCGGGCGCAGGGCACGCCCGAATACGAACCCTCCATCACCGCTCTTCCCACCGATGAGGAGGAGCGGGACGCTTCGCGGGACGAGAAGTTCGACGAAGCGGTCGAGTTCGTGACCCGGGCGGGACGCGCTTCGGTCTCGATGCTCCAGCGGCGCTTCCAGATCGGTTTCAATCGCGCGGCCCGCATCGTCGAGGAGATGGAGAGGCAGGGGATCGTCGGGCCGTCCGAGGGCGGAAAGCCGCGGGAGGTCTACGTCACGCACCGGGAATAGGGGGCGCGGACCGCACAGCGTCCCGGCGGCATCCCCCCCGCGTAACGGGTTTTTGAGCCGCAGGGCGAAAATCCTTTCGCCCTGTCGCCGCACGGAAGAAAAGGCGGATCGGGAAACGCGCCGGGAAGGCGGAGAATGGACGGAAACATTTCCCGGAACCTCCTCGACATCCTGTTTGAAGGGGTCTATTTCGTGGACCAGGACAGGAGGGTCACGTACTGGAGCAAGGGGGCGGAACGGATCACCGGCTACCAAGAGCAGGAGGTGCTGGGCCTGCGATGCCGCGACGGCATCCTGATGCACGTGGACGAGCGGGGGAAGGATGCGTGCGACCGGTCATGCCTGATCGCGGATACGATCCGGGACGGGGGGGAACGCCAGGCCGAGCTGTACCTGCTCCACAAGGCCGGCCACCGGGTCCCCGTGTCGATCCGCGTCGCGCCGATCGCGGAACCGGGCGGCCGGATCGTCGGCGCGATGGAGGTGTTCAGCGACAACCTGACGGGGGAGTCGACCGCGCGCCTGATCCAGGACCTGAGGGATATGGCGCTGCTCGACCCGATGACGGAGCTCGGCAACCGGCGGTACCTGGAGATGCATCTGGAGGCGAGGCTCAAGGAGATGGACCGGTACGGCGGGTCGTTCGGCGTCCTGTTCGCGGACATCGATTTCTTCAAGAACGTGAACGACACGTTCGGGCACGATGTCGGGGACAGGGTTCTCAAAATGGTCGGGAGAACCTTGCAAAATAGCGTCCGGTCTTTCGATATCGTGGGGAGATGGGGGGGGGAGGAGTTTCTCGCGGTCATCGCGAACGTGAACGAGGACCACCTGTCCTCCATCGCCCGAAAACTGTGTCATCTGGTGGGGAAATCCAGTTTCACGGTGGGAAAGGACACCATCCGCGTCACCGTCTCCATCGGGGCGACGCTCGTTCGGCCGGACGACACGGCGGAAACGCTGGTGAAGAGGGCCGACCGCTTCCTGTACCGGAGCAAGGCTGCCGGGAGAAACCGGTTCACGATCGGCGGGGACGAGTAGGCCGCGGCATTCCCCCGAGCCCCCGGGTTCCGCGCTTTCGAAGGCCTGCCGGTCTCGCCTGCCATCTTCCCTCGAACGGGTCCTCCGGAAGAAGGATATACTGGAGGACGGGGAGGCGGAAGAGTCCTCCCCGCAGTTCATCTCCTCGCGGGGAAGGGAATCACGATATGCGCGCAACGGGCCGGGCCGCGCTGGCGGCCCTCTTTCTTTTTGCCGCGGTTCTCCCCCCGGCTTCCTCCTGGGGAGCCGAGGCGGACGGCGCCGCCCTGCTGCAGCGGGTGGCGCGGAAGTTCTCCACCGTCAAGTCCCTGTCCGCGCGGTTTCGGCAGGAGGTGCCGCTGCAGCACGTGGGGGTCGTGAGAAAGGCCTCCGGCCGGGTGTACTTCCGGCGTCCCCTGATGATGCGCTGGGACTACCGTGCGCCCGGGGAGCAGCTGTTCCTCTCCGACGGGCGCCATTTCTATTTCCGCCCCCCCGACTCGTCCCGGGTGTTCCGGCGCCCGGTCGACGAGGCGGGACTCGGAGGCAAGATCCCCCTCCTGCTTCTTTTCGGAAAAGGCGACATCACGCAGTACTTCCGCGTGGAGGAGGCGATGATCGTCCCGGAACGGAAGGAAACCGTCCTTCGTCTGGTCCCGAAGGGGGACGGTGCGCCGGATGTGCGCAGAGTCGACCTCGTGGTGGAGGAAGCGGATCTCACGATCCGGGAGGTTCACCTCTACGACCGGCTGGGAGGGGAGAACCATCTCTATCTCGACGACGTCGTGATCGATCCGGCGCTCCCCGCGGACCTCTTCCGGTTTCAGGAGCTGCCCGGCGTCGAGGTGGTGGACGGATGACCGGAAAGGGGAAGACCGGGATCTCCGTGCGCATCCTGACGCTCGGGTGCGCGAAAAATTCCGTCGATGGGGAGGTGATGTCCGGCCTCCTCGTCAAGGACGGGTACCGCGTGGTCTCCCGGGGACGTGCGGACGTGGGGATCGTCAACACGTGCGGCTTCATCCGCGACGCGAAAGAGGAGTCGATCGGGGAGATCCTCGCCCTGGCGCGAGAGAAGGAGCGAGGCCGGATCCGGCGTCTCGTCGTGGCCGGCTGCCTGGCGAAGCGGTACCGGGACGAACTGCCGGGGGCCCTGCCGGAGGTCGATCTGTTCGTGGGGCCCGGCGATATCCCCGCGATTCCCCGCCTGGTGAGGAGGATGCTCGAGGGAGGCCACCCGCGTTCCTCCGTGGGAGATGGCGCCCTGCCCGAGGAGGCATACCGGCACCGTCTCCCGAAGACGGGGGAGGCTTCGGCGTACCTCAAGATCCTGGAGGGGTGCGACCACCGGTGCGCCTATTGCACGATCCCGGAGATCCGGGGACGCGTGCGGAGCCGGGACCGGGATTCCCTTCTCGCCGAAGTGAGGATGCTGGTCCGCCGGGGAGCGAGAGAGATCAACCTGGTCGGCCAGGACATCACCTCCTACGGGGCGGACCGGGGGGAGAAAAGGGCGCTTGCCCGCCTCGTCCGGGACATTTGCGCCGTCCCGAAAGTCCGCTGGGTGCGGTTGCTCTACCTCTACCCCGGCCGCCTGGACGACGAACTGATCGACCTGGTGGGGGGAGCGGAAGGAGGGAAGGTGTGCCGGTACCTCGACATCCCCGTCCAGCACATCGACCGGGAGGTGCTTGCCAGGATGGGGCGCCGCTATGGGCCCGACGAGGTGTGGGCTCTCCTCGAGCGGTTGCGTGCGCGGGTTCCCGGCATCTTCCTCAGGACTTCGCTGATCGCCGGTTTCCCGGGGGAGACCGCGGCGGCGTTCCGCCGGCTGCTCCGGTTCGTCCACGACTCCCGTTGGGATTACCTCGGCGTCTTCTCCTATTCCCGGGAGGAGGGGACCCCCGCCTGCGCGATGGAGCGTCAGATCCCCGAGGCGGTGAAGCAGGAGCGGGCGCGGCTGATCCGGGACGCACAGGCCGACATTCTCGCAGCCCGCACGGCGGGAATGGCCGGGCAGGAGATCGAGGTCCTCGTGGAGGAGACACCCGCCCGGGGCCGCGCCGTCGGGAGGCACCGGGGCCAGGCGCCGGAGGTGGACGGGAACGTCCTCCTGTCCGGATACCGGGGGCTCCCGGGCCGTTTCTGCCGGGCGCGTGTGACAGGGGGCCGGGAGTGGGATTTGTTGGCAAAAGCGGTTGACACGGGTCCGCTACCGTGTATACTAACGTAATTTTTCAGGGGCCGCAGGGGGACATAGCGAGATGAAATCGATCAACGACATGCTCCTCAAGATGCGGGAAGAGCTCGTGCGGGGGATATCCCGGAGGTCCAAGGCGACCGCCGTGAGCGGTGTTTCGGACATCGGGGACATCCTGGACTCCGTCTCCGAGGAGAGGACCCGGGAACTCGATATGATCCTCACGGACCGGGAGAAGCAGAAGCTCAAGCAGATCGACGATGCTCTCGAACGGATCGAGGAAAAGACGTACGGTTTATGCGAGGAGTGCGGAGTGAAAATCCCCCGTGCGCGCCTGAAGGTCGTGCCGTTCGCCAAGTATTGCGTGGAGTGCAAGGAAGTGATCGAGCGCGAGGAGAAATACACCCGGGAAGAACCCGAGGACGGGATCAAGAAGGTCCCGATGGCCGAGGCGGAGGAGTAGAAGCGGGGAGGCCGCCCTCCCCCAAGTCGTTTGTCCCCTCCGCTTCTGTGGGGGGGCCGAGTTCCGCGTTTTTCCCCTTCCGGTAGACCATTACCGCTTCGTTGTGCTCCTTCAGGGTCCGGGAAAACCGGTGGGACCCGTCGTTGCGGGAGACGAAGTACAGGTAGTCGGTGTCGGAAGGGTAGATCGCGGCCTTGAGCGCGGAGAGCCCGGGATTGCAGATCGGCCCCGGCGGAAGTCCCGGGGTCAGATACGTGTTGTAGGAATTCGGGGTCTTCAGGTCCTTTTTCGTCAGGTTCCCGCCGAATTTTTTAAGCCCGTAGATGATGGTCGGATCCATCTGCAGGGGCATCCCCAGAGAGAGCCGCTTCCGGATAACCGCGGAAACCATAGGTTTCTCCGCCTCCACTCCGGTTTCCTTCTCGATGATCGACGCGATCGTCACGATCTGGTTCCGCGTGAGCCCTTCCTCCTTCGCCTTGCGCTCCATCTCGGGGGTGAACTTCCGTTGGAATCGGCGCACCATGACCCCGAGAATCTCCTCCGCGGACATGTCCTTCACGAGGGTGTAGGTGTCCGGGAACAGGTACCCCTCCAGCGTGCTCCCCGGGATCTCCATGCGGAGGGCAAGCTCCGGCGACGTGGCTGTCGCAAGGAAGGTCGAGGGATTGGCGAGTTCCAGATTCCCGAGGGTTTGGGCGATATCGTAGATGGTCGAGCCGTCGGGGATGATCACCTGGTATTTGGCCACGTCGCCGTGCACGATCTTCCCCCACAAATCGAACGCGGAAGGGGGTGCAGGGAAGACGTATTCCCCCTGCTGGAGTTTCGCGCCGGTCATGGTCCCGACGACGAGGATCCGGAAGGCGACGGGATACCGGAGAAGCCCCTTCTCGATGAGCATCTTCTCGATTTCCGGGTAGGTGGACCCCTTGGGGATGTACACCTTCGTCACGCGCCATTGTTCCTGGGGCGGGCGGGCCGTCACGAGGAAAAGAGAGACGGAGAACACGGCGAGGACGAGCACGGCGGCGGCACTCCATTTTCGGGCGGACACGGTGGGCTACTTCCGGTTCCGGTAGTCGAGGGCGCTCTGCAGCAGGATGACGGCCGAGAGGCTGTCGCGTATCTCTTTTCGCTTTTTGCGCCGGACGCCCGACGCGATCAGGTGGCGTTCCGCCTGGGCGGTCGTCATTCTCTCGTCCCAGGTCTCGACCGGTATCCCCAGGCGTTCCGCGATCTTTTCCCCGAACTGCCTTGCCTGTTTCGCCTGGGTCCCTTCCTCGCCACTCAGGTGCAGGGGCAGTCCGATCAGCACGGAGCGGACGGAGTATTCCCGCACCAGGGCCCCGATCGCCTCGATGTCCCGGCTTTCCCCCTGCCGCCGGATGGCGACAAGGGGCTGGGCGGTGATCCCGAGGGGGTCGGAGACTGCCGTTCCGATCCTGTGGCTCCCGTAGTCCAGCCCGAGAATCCTCCCCTGCGTTCGCTCCTGCATGCGATCATCCTCCGGAAAAAGTGTACGTTTGCCGCGCGGCTACCGTCAACCCGATTGACGAACCCGGCATACTCCGGTAGATATATACAAATTGTGGAGGGAGGATGGGAGGATCGATCACCGACGTGCCCGGGGTCCTTTTGGGGCACGAGCAGGATCTCATGCGCGGTTCGGGGATCACCGTTCTCCTCTTTCCCCGCGGGGCGGCGGGGGCCGCCGACATCCGGGGGGAGGCCGCCGGGACGAGGCAGATGGATTCGCTTCTTCGCCCCCATCCGTCGCGTCTCATCCACGGGCTCGTCCTGGCGGGGGGCAGCGCTTTCGGACTCGACGCGGCGGCGGGGGTGATGCGCCTGCTCGAGGAGCGGGGCGTCGGGTTCCCCACTCCCGCGGGTGTGGTCCCGATCGTTCCCACGGCGGTCATCTACGACCTGGGGTTCGGGGATCCGACCTTCCGGCCGACTCCGGAAATGGCCTATACTGCCGCGAAAAAAGCATCCGGCGAGCCGGCGGAGAGCGGATCCGTCGGAGCGGGAGCCGGCGCGACCGTAGGCAAGATTTTCGGGCTGAGCCGCGCGATGAAAGGGGGGTTCGGAACCGCGAGCGAACGTGCGGGAGGGGCGCTTGTCGGGGCGTGCGCCGTCGTGAACGCCTTCGGGGATGTGATCGACCCCCTCACGGGCGAGTGGCTTGCCGGAGCGCGTACCGTTGACGGAAAGGAACGGGCGGGGACGGAAGAAGCTTTTCTTGGCGGATACGCGAGGGAGCCGTTCGCCCCGGGGAACACGACGCTTGCCGTCGTCGCCACTCCCGAGTCTCTCTCGCGGGAGGAACTGATCGGGGTCGCGAGGATGGCGCACGGGGCTCTGTTTCGGGCCATCCGGCCCGTTCACACCCCCATGGACGGCGATATCGTAGTGGCCCTGTCCACCGGGGCGGCGGAGCGGAAGGGGAACTTGATGCAGATTGCGGTCCTGGCCGGACGGGCGCTCGAGAAGGCGATCACGGACGCTGTGAGGTCCGCTCGGGGGGCGAACGGCCTGCCGGCTGCAGGAGACATGCACAGGAGGGAGAACCCGTGATCGACAGGATCGAGGAGACCCTCAAGGAAATGCTTTCGGATCCTGCCGTCTCCGTCCGTCTGGCGGCCTCCACCGCTCTCGACAGGATGCGGGCGAAAAGATCGGTCCCCACCTACCTCCAGATGCTTGCGACCGGCACCCTGGAAGAGCGGGTCCGGATCGTCTTCGCCGCGGAGGAGATCGGCGGTCCGGAAGGGATTTCCCTCCTCCTTGCCGCCTTGGAGGACAAGGAGGAGGAAGTCCGGGGCGCAGCTGTCCGCAGCCTGGAGTCCGTCCTGGACGAAACCGTCCTGCAGGCGATGATGGCCCGGCTTCCCAGGGAGCAGGGCGTTGTGCTCGGGAACCTGCTGGAGGCGCTGGGGAAGTCCCGGCAAAGGGAGCTGTCGCCCATGATCGAGCAGTATCTGGAGCATCCGGACGTCGAGGTGCGCGGGAAGGCGATCCTGGCGTACGCCCGGGTTGCGGAAAAAGCCGGGTGGGAGAAGATCCTCGCGCATACCGGCGAGAACGAGGAAACGATCAGGGCGGCCGCGGCCCGGGCTCTCGGGGAGTGGAGTTCGGAGTAACGTCGCGGGGCGTCCCGCCCCCTTCGTTACGGGTTGTTCGCCGTGACGGACACCCCTCGGTGCGCGTCCGGGTACAGGAGAGGGTTGACGGTGCCCAGGATCGACCAGCGGGGGCGGCTGGTCTTCGGGTCGATCTCGCCCAGATCCACTTCCTCCGGGTGCGGAAGCCGGTTTCCCTGCCGGTCGATGAGGATCGTGATCCTGATCTGCCCTTCCCCGCCAGGTCCGACGCCGGTGACAACCCCCACCTCCATGCTGTCCAGGCGCACCATCGTTCCGATCGGGAAGCTTCCCATCACGCTTTTCAGCACCGCAAGGATGTTCGGGTCGAGCGACTTCCCCGCAAGCTTCTGCATGATGTCGAGCGCTTCGATCGGCTGCTTCGCCATCTGGTAGGCGCGCATCGTCGTAAGGGCGTCGTAGCAGTCCGCCACGGAGATGATCTGCGAATTCGGGTGCAGGACGTAATCCGAGCCCAGACTCGGATATCCGTTCCTGTCGTACCGGACGTGGTGTTCCCGGACCATGACGGCGGAGGTGGGGCGGATGTGGGACATTTTCCCCAGATAGAGGAATCCCTCCTCGGGGTGCTTCTTGATCTCCTCGAACTCCGCTGCGGTGAGACTCCCCGGCTTCCGGATCAGGTCCAGGGCGAGCTGGGTTTTCCCCACGTCGTGGAGAAGTCCGGCCACCCCGACCTCGGTCTTCTCCTGGAGGGAGAGGGAGAGCGCATCCGCCATGGAGAGCGCGAGCACGGCCACGTTGACGGAGTGGTTGTACGTGTATTCGTCGAAATTCTTGATCAGGGTCAGGGCCATGATGGCATCGCGGTTCCGCTGGAGCATGCCGCTGATGTCTTTCACCACTCGTTCCGACTCGGCTCCCGAGGGGATTTTGCCCAGGCGGATATCCTGCAGCACCGTAACCACGGCATGGACCGCGTTGTTGTAGATCTCCCGTGCGAGGGTGTGGTCGTCCTCCTCTTCCTCTTCCGGGGGTTTTACCCGGATGTGGCCGACTCCCAGGGCCTCGATCCGCTTCTGGATGTCGGAGACAGAGAGCCGCTCCTCTTTCGTCTCGTGGAGGAAGCGGATGAAGCGATCGATGTCGTCGGGGGAAAGCCCCTTTTCGAACACGATCGCCGGGATCCCGATGGCGGCAAGCCGCTCCATGAAAAAATCCAGGGAGGAGGTCAGGTTGAATATGGGGACCCCCTCGAACACCAGGGTGTCGTCCGAGATGGCCAGGGCGAGTTCCGGCTGTTTCGCGAAGAAAGGAAGGATCTCCGAGAAGCATTTATCCACCGGGGTGCGCACCAGGGGGTGCGTGGGGGGGTACAGCTTCCGGTTCTTCAGGGAGGCTCCCAGAGAGCGGATGATACTCACGATGGACTGTTCTTGCTGCCGCCGTTCCATGATCCTGCTCCTTTACCAGCCCGTTTTTATAAGAATCCGTTCCGTTTCCAGCCGGAGATACAGCTCGGGCGCCCTCCGTGTCCGAAGGACGATCTCCCTCGGGCGGTTTCCCGACATTCGTGAGATGCTGCGCAGCGCGTGTTTCTTCATTTCCCGGAATTTTGGCGTTTCCCAGATCACGGAGGCGCGCAGGATCTGCTCGAGCGCTGTGATCGCCCCGTCGGTGTCGATGGACCGCAGGGAGTCGATCGCCTCGTGGGCCAGCCGGTAGTGCGGGTAGAGCACGTTTTTATGGACGGCCCTCTGGTAAAGAGCCATGACCGCCTCCTCCTCCTTCTTCAGGGAGAGGACGGCGGTGGCCGTGAGGGCGATCGTCTCCTCGGGGAAGAAGCACAGTTCCCCGAGGGCCTTCACCGCGGCGGGGTGCGGCAGCTTGGACAGCCCCTTGATCGCCTCTTTCTTCACCCGGAGGTCCGGGTGGGACAGCGTCGTTACGATTTCCGGCGCGAGTTCCGGTATCCCGAGGTTCCCGAGGATCGTGACCATGTTGCGGACGACGTACCAGCGGGAATCGTTCAGGTTGTCGAGGATGGCGGGGACCGCGGGGTGCCCGATCATGACGATGATGTCGACGATCGTTTTCCGGACGAGGAGATCCTCCTCGACGGCCAGGGCGGAGATCAAGGCCTTCACGGCGCGTTCGCCGAACGCCATGAGGACCGTCTCCACTTCCTTCCGGTTCTTTACCCCCCCGTCTTTCAGGCGCCGGATATAATGAGCCACCAGGTCGTCGGAGACGAGCTCCTTGATCCCCATCGCCGCGAACTTGGCGATTTCCGGGTTCTCCATCGGCGGCGTTTCGATGTGCACCGTGTAGATCGCGATCGCGCGACCGGAATATTCGATGCGCCGGTCCTCGTTCTCCTGGATCAGGGCGCGGGTCAGGGAGATGACGATGTCGCGGTATCCGGGGGCGTCCGTCTCCTTTTCCAGTCTCCGGAGAAGTTCCTCGACCGTCAAATCCTCCAACGGGGAGGGGTCCTCCAGGGCCGTGGAGAGATCGGTGGTTTTCAACTCCTCGACCTCCTCCGGCGGAGGCTTTTCCTCTTGCTTCTTGATCAGTTCGGTGAGCCCGTCGTAGTCGACGCGGTTCACCCAGATTTGGGACACCCCCTCGCGGAGAAGGACCTTCTCCAGACCGCCCTCGTCCTGCAGTTCCTGGATGTCGCGGTTCAGGGTGGTAAGAAAGGCGATCATCTCGTCCGGCTTCTGGTGGGGCAGGAGAATGATCTTGCTTGCCCGCCGGTAATACAGCTCGCGGTTCAGGTCCGCGATCGCCTTGTAGTTCGTGGGGAGGGCTTCCTCTTGGTAAAGGAGGTTGTTCTTGGTCACCTCGATCTCGATGCCGGTTTCGGGGGGAGGGATATCCTCGATCGAGGAGAGGATCTTCCAGACCACCTGGCTGAGAGCGGGGTGGCCGGGGGGATAGAAACCGAAGGCCTTTATCCCTTTCGCAAGTTCGTTTACTGCCAATAGGACTTTTTGCCGCGTTGCTTCCAGTGTTGGATCCGGCTTCCGTTCCATTACAGGAAATGTAGTTTTATTTATTTGAAAAATCAACTAATTGTATAATCTAATGGTCATAATGCCCCAAGTCAATCGTTTTCCCGGCCGGGTGATCTGGAGGACCGTCGCCTCCGGGTTCGGGGTGGGGTACATCCCGGCTTTCCCGGGAACGCTGGGGTCCCTTCTCGCCCTTCCCCTCTGGTACTGGGGGGGAGGGAAAGGGGCGGTTCACTTCGGGGCGCTGGCCGCGGTGCTGATCCTCGCTCTCCCCGCTACGATGGTGGAAATCCGGGCAACGGGGCAGAAAGATCCCCCCTCCGTGGTGATCGACGAGGTCGCGGGGATGCTGCTGGCGGCGACGGGCCTCCCGTGGGGGTGGAAATCCGTCGTCCCCCTGTTTCTTCTCTTTCGACTCTTCGATATCGTGAAACTGGGCCCGGCGGAATGGCTTGACTCCCGCGACGGGGCGATATACGTCGTGGCGGATGATCTCGTGGCGGCCATATACGCCAATCTGGCATACCGGGGGCTCATGTGGGTGATCGGGTGACCCGGGATTTCGCCGCCCGGGCCGGCGAAGCGCTCCTCTCCACCGGCCGCACCGTGGCAGTAGCCGAATCGTGCACCGGGGGCGGGGTTTGCGAGGCGTTGACCTCCGTCCCGGGGAGTTCCGCGTACTTCCTCGGGGGGGTCGTGGCGTACGGAAACGAATCGAAAACGAGAGACCTCGGGGTGCCGTCCGGTCTCATCGAATCCGTGGGGGCGGTGAGCCGGGAGGTCGCGGAGGAGATGGCGGCCGGCGCCATGAGACGCTTCGGGGCGCATATCGGCATCGGGACAACCGGGATCGCCGGCCCCGGGGGCGGGACCCCGGAAAAGCCGGTGGGGACCGTGTATGTTGCGATCGCCTCGGAGAAGGTCCGGCTTTCGTACCCCCTTCGATTCCCGGGCGACCGCGAAGCCGTCCGCGGGGCGACGGTGCTCCGGGTTCTCGAGACGCTCGTCTCCTTCCTGTCGGGGGGGGAGGGAAAAAGCCCGTGAGATTGTTCATCGGGATCGGGCTCGCCGAGGAATGTTGCCGGAGGATTGCCGCGGCAATCTCCCCTCTCCGGGCAAAGGGGCTTCCCGTTTCCTGGGTCGCCGAGCGCAACCTCCACCTGACGCTGAAGTTTCTCGGGGAGATTCCGCCCGGCGAGGTCGACGGACTTGCCGGATTCATGGCGGAAGCGGCCCGGGACATCCCCCCCTTCGAGTTCCGCGTCGAGGAGGGGGGCGGGTTCCCGTCGCTCACGGCGCCACGAATTTTGTGGATCGGGATCCGCGAACCGCTTGAATTGGTCGGAAAGTTGCACCAGAATATGGAGAACACGCTTTCCGCAGCGGGTTTTCCGCACGAGGGAAGGCCGTTCCACCCGCACGTGACGGTCGGCCGCATCAAGGGAAGGGTAGCGCCGGGATGGGGCGGAACATTCGCCTCCGCGGTTTCCGGAACGACGTTCGGCATCGTTTTCGCAGCGTCGTACCGGCTCTACGAAAGTCGGCTCTCTCCGTCCGGGGCGAACTACACGGTCCTGCGCGAGGTCCCCTTCGGGGGAGGGCCGGAACGAAGCGCAGAGAGAGGAGCAGGAGGATGAGCCAGGACGCGAACCGGCGCAAGGCGCTCGACATGGCCCTCGCGGCGATCGAGAAGAACTACGGAAAAGGCGCGATCATGCGCCTCGGAAGCGATGTCCAGGTCAAGGACGTCCCGGTGATCTCGACGGGGGCGCTCTCGCTGGATATCGCCCTGGGGATCGGCGGCATCCCGAGGGGGCGGGTGTCCGAGATCTTCGGCCCCGAATCCTCCGGGAAAACGACGCTGGCCCTGCATATCATCGCGGAGGCGCAGAAACTGGGCGGGATCGCGGGGTTCATCGACGCCGAGCACGCCTTGGATCTCAACTACGCCCGGAAACTCGGATTAAACACCGACGATCTCCTCGTCTCGCAGCCGGACACCGGGGAGCAGGCGCTCGAAATCGCCGAGATGCTCGTGCGCAGCGGCGCCCTGGACATCCTCGTCATCGACTCCGTGGCCGCGTTGGTCCCGAAGGCGGAGATCGAGGGGGAGATGGGCGACTCCCATATGGGGCTCCAGGCGAGACTCATGTCCCAGGCCCTCCGGAAACTGACCGGGACGATCAGCAAGTCCCAGACGGCGGTCATCTTCATCAACCAGATCCGCATGAAGATCGGGGTGATGTTCGGCAACCCCGAGACGACCACCGGCGGCAACGCCCTGAAGTTCTACGCGACGGTCCGGATGGACATCCGGCGCATCGCGCAGATCAAGAAGGACGACGGGGTCGTCGGCGCGCGGACCCGCGTGAAAGTGGTCAAGAACAAGCTGGCCCCTCCCTTCCGGGAAGCGGAGTTCGACATCGTCTACGGGGAGGGGATCTCCCGCGAGGGAGACATCCTGGATCTCGGCGCCGGCCTGGGGGTCGTGGAGAAAAGCGGCTCGTGGTACTCCGTGGACGGCGAGAGGATCGGGCAGGGCAGGGAAAACGCGCGGGTCTTCCTCAAGGATCACCCGGACGTCACGGAGGGCCTGCGCAGGAGGATCCTCGAAAAAGCCGGCGTGGTGGAAGCCCCCAAAACCGCGCAAGAAGGGAAGGCGTAATTGGAACTCGATGAGATTCTCAAGGCCGGGGTCAAGAACGCGGCATCCGACATCCACCTGAAGGTGGGACTCCCTCCCATCCTGCGGATCAACGGAAAGCTCGTGCCTCTCAAGGTGCCGCAGCCTCTCCGCCCCGAGGATGTGGAGGCGATCTGCGGCAAGGTTCTCATCACCGAGGACCAGCAGCAGAGGTTCGAAAAAAACCACGAGGTCGATTGCTCCTACAGCGTGCCGGGGTTGGGTCGGTTTCGCATCAACGTGTTCCTGCAGCGCAGCACGGTGGGGGTCGCCATCCGGGTCATCCCGATCGGTCTCCTCTCGTTCGAGTCGCTTCATCTGCCGAAAGTGATCGAAAAGATAGCCTTGGAAACGAGGGGCCTCATTTTATGCACCGGGACCACGGGAAGCGGGAAGTCGACGACCCTGGCCGCGATCGTGGAATACATCAATCACCACCGAAGCTGCCATGTGATCATGATCGAGGACCCGATCGAATTCCTTCTCCGCGACAGGAAGAGCATCATCAACCAGCGGGAGATCGGGGTGGACACCACCAACTTCACCGTGGCTCTCAAGAGCGCTCTCCGCCAGGACCCGGACGTGATTCTCGTGGGCGAGATGCGCGACTTCGAGACGATCGAGACGGCGATCATGGCGGCCGAGACGGGGCACCTCGTGTTGTCGACGCTCCACACCCTCGACGCGGCGGAGACGATCAACCGGATCATCGGCGTTTTCCCGCCCTACCAGCACAAGCAGGTCAGGATCCAGCTGTCCTCGGTGCTGAAGGGGGTCATTTCCCAGCGTCTCGTGCCCCGCGCGGACGGCGCGGGTCGCGTCCCGGCGATCGAGGTGCTGATCAACACGACGCGCGTCCGGGAATACATCGAGGACAAGGACAAGACGCGCAAGATCCGGGATGCGATCGCCCAGGGGTACACCACCTACGGGATGCAGACATTCGACCAGTCCCTCATGTCGCTCTACAAGGAGAACCTGATCTCCCTCGAGGAGGCGCTCCGGCAGGCATCCAACCCCGACGACTTCGCCCTCCGCGTCCGCGGGATTTCCTCGACCTCCGATCTCACGTGGGAAGAGTTTGAAAAGGACGAGGCGCCCCCGAAGGCCTGAGGAAGGGGCGGGGCCCTCTGCGCCGAGGGATCCCCGGTCGACGGCCCTTCGCATGCTCTCCCGGCGGGCGTTGAGCGAGGGGGAGATCCGGTTCCGGCTTGCGGCCAAAGGGTTCTCGGAAACGCAGGCCGCGGCCGTTCTCGGCAGTCTCCGGGAGCTTGGTCTGGTGGATGACCGCGCCCTCTGCGCGCACCTGGCCCGCACCTACCGGGATGTCCGACGGTACGGCCCGCGCAGGATCGTCGGGGCGCTCCTTTCGCGGAAGTTCCCCCGGGACCTGGTCGACGAGGCGGTGCGTGCCGTGTCCCGTCCCGAGGAGGAGCTGGCTGCCGCAGCCGCAGCGCTCGGGAAAAAGTACCGCGACGGGATCCCCGAGGGAAGGGAGGGGGCCGTCAAGGCGTTCCGGTTCCTTTCCCAGCGGGGATTTTCCCCGGAGACGAGCCGGGAGGCGATCCGGAGGCTGTCGGCCGACATCGAAGAAGGAGAAGGGTGAATTCCCATGACCGGAGCAGAAATTCGCGCCGCATTTCTTTCCTATTTCGAGAGGCACGGACACAAGGTGCTGCCCGGATCCTCCCTCGTTCCGGGGGACGACCCGAGCCTGCTGTTCACCAATGCCGGCATGGTGCAGTTCAAGGAATATTTCCTGGGGCTCGCGTCC
The DNA here is from genome assembly GCA_035256765.1 of Candidatus Deferrimicrobiaceae bacterium. Lineage (NCBI taxonomy): Bacteria > Candidatus Deferrimicrobiota > Candidatus Deferrimicrobia > Candidatus Deferrimicrobiales > Candidatus Deferrimicrobiaceae > Candidatus Deferrimicrobiaceae bacterium. The sequence continues at coordinate 16,681 of DATEXR010000257.1, forward strand.
GCCGACTGGAAGCGCGCCGCCACCGCGCAGCGGTGTCTCCGCGTGAGCGGCAAGCACAACGACCTGGAGAACGTCGGGTACACGGCACGTCACCACACCCTCTTCGAGATGCTGGGGAACTTCTCCTTCGGCGACTATTTCAAGAAAGAGGCGATCTTCTTCGGGTGGGATTTCCTGACGCGCGAGATGGGACTGGACGGCGAACGGATGACGGTTTCCGTGTTCCGGGATGACGACGAAGCGTACGACATCTGGCACCGGACGATGGGGCTGCCGGCTTCCCGGATCGTGCGGTTCGACGAGAAGGACAACTTCTGGGCGATGGGGCCGACGGGACCGTGCGGCCCATGCTCCGAGATCATCTACGACCAGGGGGAGGCGACGGGGTGCGGGCGGCCCTCGTGCGCCGTCGGGTGCGATTGCGACCGGTTCCTCGAAATATGGAACCTGGTGTTCATGCAGTTCAACCAGGACGGGGGCGGGGCGAGGACCCCTCTGCCGAAGCCGAGCATCGACACGGGGATGGGGCTGGAACGGCTGGCGGCCGTGGTCCAAGGGGTCAAGAGCAATTACGACTCCGATCTGTTCCGGGGCATCATCGCGGAGATCGGAAGATTGAGCGGCGTGGCATACGGCAGATCCCCCCTCCAGGACGCCGCCACCCGCGTGATCGCCGACCATGCCCGCGCGACGGCGTTCCTGATCGCCGACGGGATTCTCCCCGCCAATGAGGGGAGGGGGTACGTGCTGCGCAGGATCATGCGGCGGGCCTTGCGCCACGGGAAGAAGCTCGGGCTGGACCGGCCGTTTCTCCACCAAGTGGCGGCCGCCGTGGTTCGGGAGTTCTCGCCCGCCTATCCGGAGCTTGCGCGAAGCGCCTCCTACATCGACACGGTCGCCCTCCACGAGGAAATGCGTTTTCTCGAGACGCTGGACGCGGGTCTCCGGATGGTGGAAGAGGAATTCGAGCGCATCGGGAAGTCGGGCGTCAGCGTCTTCGCGGGGTCCGTCGCCTTCAAACTTTACGATACGTTCGGATTCCCGGTGGACCTTACCGCGGATCTGTGCCGGGAGCGCGGGGTGGCGCTCGACACCGAGGGGTTCGAGGCCGAGATGGAGAGGCAGCGCGCGCAGTCCCGCGAGGCGTGGAAGGGTGGCGATGTGGGCGTCTCCGATGCGGCAGCCGCGGAGCTCGCCAAGGACGGGGTCTCCGTCGATTTCGTCGGGTACGATCGTCTCGAGGCGGCGGGGAGGGTGGTCGCCCTCTTTCGGGACGGGAAGCGGGTCATGTCGGCGACGGAAGGGGAGGAGATCGATTTCGTGACGGATGTCACCCCCTTCTACGGCGAGGCCGGGGGTCAGGTGGGCGACCACGGCGAGGGGACGGGAAGCGGGTTTCGTCTCGGGGTCACGGACTCCCGGCGGCCCGCTGCGGACCTGGTCATCCACCGGGCGAAGGTGGACGAGGGGAAAGTGGGGGAGGGAATGACGGTGGATCTCCGGGTGGACGCCTCTCTCAGGCGGCAAACCCAGGCGAACCATACCGCCACCCACCTTCTGCAGGCTGCGCTGCGCAAGACCCTGGGCCCGCACGTCAAGCAGGCGGGCTCCTACGTCGGCCCCGACAAGCTCCGGTTCGATTTCACCCACTTCGAGGCGGTCCCGGAGGATGCCCTCCGGGCGGTGGAGGACTTCGTCAACGATGCCGTATTCTCCGACCGGCCGGTCTCCTGGGAGCATCTCCCGTACGAGGAGGCGATCGAGCGGGGGGCGATGGCGTTTTTCGGGGACAAGTACGCCGACGTGGTCCGGATGGTGACCGTTCCCGGCGTGAGCCGCGAGCTGTGCGGGGGGACCCACGTCCGGCGGACCGGCGAAATCGCCCTGTTCCGGTTCGTCTCGGAGAGTGCGCTGGCCGCCGGGGTCCGTCGCATCGAGGCGGTGACCGGCCCGGAGGCCTTCCGCCACCTCCGGGAGGACGCCGACCGGCTTCACCGGATCGCCCTCGACCTCAAGGTTTCGCCCGCCGACGCCGCCTCCCGAGTCGGCAAGCTCCAGGCCCAGGTCAGGGCGCTGGAAAAAGACGTCCGGGAGGCGAAGCGCCGGGCGGCGCGGGACCTCGTGGGAGACGTGCTCGCGAAGGCCCGTGAGGTGAAGGGGGTCCGCGTGGTGGAAGCCGAGCTGGAGCCGATGGACCCCGCCGCGCTTCGCGAACTGGCCGACGCGGTGAAGGGGAGGCTCAAAAGCGGCCTCCTGCTCCTGGGAACCGTGGAGGAGGGCCGCTGCCACCTGGTGGCGGGGGTCACCCCGGACCTTGCCGAAGCCTATTCCGCCACCGACATCGTCAAGAACGCGGCACGGTTCGTGGGAGGCGGGGGAGGCGGGCGCCGGGACATGGCGCAGGCAGGGGGATCGAAAACCGAAGGGTTTGCCTCGGCGGTGTCGTCGCTCTCCGCGTGGCTCGCCGACCGGATCCCCTAGCCGGCCCCGGTCTCCCGGTCGAGCGTGTTCATGTAGAGCTGGATCAGTTTGTTGAGCGGATCCTGGAACAGGGCGGTCTCCCAGGTCTCGCGGGCCTCTTTCTTCCTTCCCATCAGGTACAGGATGATGCCCCGCTGGGCGAGGGCCGGGACCATCCCGGGATGGTCGGACAGCGCCTTGTCCAGCTCCGCGAGCCCTTCCTCGTAATTTCCCGCCTCCTTCTGCGCGATGGCCAGCTGGACCCGCAGATCGGGGAACCCGGGGGCGACGAGGAGCGCATTCCGGTATTCCGCGATCGCCTCCCCGTGTTTCCCGAGGGCGAGGTAGAGCTCCCCCAGTTCCGCGTGCAGGTTGGCGATCTTCCCGGCGAGCTGGTTTCCCTGTTCCATCTTCTCCTGCTGGGTCAGCGATTCGGCGGCCCTTTGGTATGCGGCTCTGGCCTCCTCGTATCGGCCCAGCTCGTTCAGCGTGATCGCCAGCGACATGAGGGCTTCCGTGTATCCGGGGTTCTGGGCGATGCTTCGCTCAAACTCCCGGGCGGCCTCCTCGAGCTTTCCCCCGTGGTGACAGATGATCCCGAGGGTGTAATGAATGTCGGGGTAGTTCGCCCCGCCCGCCATCGCCTCGCGCAATAGGGTTTCCGCGCGTCGGAAGTCCTTTTCCGCGTAGGCCTGTTTCCCCAGCGTGATCAGCGCGGCCAGGTCCCGGTTCATCGCTTCCTCTCTCCCCATCCGGCGATTTTCTCCCGAAGGCTTTTTCTCACCTCGGCGGCTTCCTCTTTCTTCCCCTCCCGCTCCAGCGCCTCCGACAGAAGGGACAGGAGGGTGGGAAGGGCACCGGTGTCGGAATAGTCGAAAACAGCCCTTCTCGCCCTGGCCTCCGCGCTGTCATACTTCCGTCGTCTGAGGTAGTGGGAGATCACGTTAACTTCGTGTTCCGCGAGCCGGTTGCGCAGCTCCGACAGACGTTTGGCAGCGATTTCCGCGTTCGGGCCGGAGGGGGTTTTTTCCAGGAGGAGCTTGTAGGTCCGGATGGCTTCGATGGTTTTCGTCTGGTCCCGGCCGGGTTTCCTCACTTCGCGGGAGAGGAGCTCCCCTTTCCGCAGGAGGGCGTAGGGGACGTTGTCGTTGGCCGGGTACAGGCGCAGGAAATCGTCGTAGGCGACTTCCGCCTCCACGTTGTCCTTGTTTTCCATGCGGGCGTCCGCGAGGGCGAGCTGCGCGCGCGGCGCCAGGGGGGAGGTCGGGAACCGTTCCAGCAGGACCTGGAAATGCTCGATCGCACTGCCGTACTTTTTTTTCGCCAACTGCTGCTGTCCGCGGGAGAACAGGGCCGAATCCGAAAGTCCCGGCTGTTTAGCCAGTTTTTCGGAACAGGAGACGATGAGGAAGGCCGCGGCAAAAAGAATGGCGAGGAGGGTGCGCGTCCGCCGCATGGGGACGACGGTAGTATAGCCATCCGAAAAAGTCAATGTTAGGCTGTTTCCTCTCGAGGCGTTCGAAAGAGAAGGGTCCGGGAGGTGCGGTTCCATGAAAGGCAAGGTCGCGGTGGTGACGGGAGGGTCCCGGGGGATCGGGTTCGCGGTGGCGGCCCGGTTCCTCCGGGAAGGGATGCACGTGGCGGTCCTGGACATCCGGGACGAGGGGGCGGAGCAGTTGGCCGCGGTGGGGCACAAGGCCGGCGCCCGGTTCCTCCAAGTCACGGCCGACGTCTCCTTCTATTCGCAGGTCCTGGAAGCGGGAGAGAAGGTCCGGGAGAAGTTCGGGAGGCTGGACATCTGGGTGAACAACGCGGGGTGGGACCGGATCACCCCGTTCCTTTCCACCGCCCCTCCGGACTGGGAACGGGTCGTGGGGATCAACCTGATGGGGACGGTGCACGGCACGCGCGCAGCCCTCGAGGGAATGCTCGCCGGGGAGGCCGGTGGGGCCATCGTGAATGTCGCGTCGGATGCGGGACGCGTCGGGAGTTTGGGCGAGGCGGTCTACTCCGCCGCGAAGGGAGGGGTGATCGCGTTCACCAAGGCGATCGCCCGGGAGTTCGCCCGCATCGGAATCCGGATCAACTGCGTCTGCCCGGGGCCGACGGACACCCCCCTTCTCGCGGAGAACTTCGAGGGGGAGGAGGGGGCGAAGATCATCGGGGCGATGCTGCGCGGGATCCCCTTCAAGCGACTGGGGACGCCGGAGGAGGTAGCCGCCGCCATCCGGTTTCTCGCTTCCCCGGAAGCCTCTTACATCACGGGACAGGTCTTAAGCGTCAACGGCGGTCTGAACATGGTGGGGTGATCCCTGGCAGACCCCGGGAAGGACTCCCTTGCCCGGGCAAATGCCGTCCTCGATCTCTTCCGGGATTCCCTGAGCGCGGACGTCTGCTATCTCATGGACCGCAACGGGACAACGGTGGCATCCAGCAACCGGACCGCCGCCGACAGCTTCGTGGGGAAGAATTTCTCGTTCCGCCCGTATGGGAGGCAGGCGATCCGGGGCGAGCCGTCCACCGATCTGGCCCTGGGCGTGACCTCGAACGTACGGGGGGTCTACTCCAGCCATCCGGTCCGCGGAAAACGGGGGGAAATCCGATCGGCGTTGTGGTCATCAAGGCCCCCATCGCGCGGATCGAAGAGGAGTTCCGACAGCCGTTCCCGGGTATCGTCCTCCTTGCGGCCCCCAACGGCATCATCTTCGCGTCCAACAGGAAGGAATGGCTCAACCGATCCCTCCGGAAGCTCTCCCCCGGGGAGGCCGAGGATATCGCGCGCACCCAGCAGTTCGGTCCCGGGCCCAGGGAATGGATCGGCCTGAACATCGGGACAGGGAACACTGCGACCAACGGTTCGGGAAGGCAAGCGACGACATCGTGAAGCGGAAGGAGGCGGAGGAGGCTCTCCGCGGGGCCAAGGAGGAACTCGACCGGCATTCCCGGGACCTGGAACGCCAGGTGGGGGAGCGGACGCGGGAAATCGGCAGCATCCTCCGGTACACCCCCGCCGTCGTCTATATCAAGGACAGGGAGGGAAGGGACACCTTCGTCAACTCCCGGTACGAGCAGCTGTTCGGAGTCCGGACCGAGGAGATCCGGGGGAAGACCGACCACGATATCTTTCCGGAGGAGTTCGCCGGCCGGTTTCAGGCGAACGACCGGAAGGTCCTGAAGGACAGGAGTCCTTGCCGGATCGAGGAGAGGGTTCCGCAGGAAGACGGCCCCCACGTCTATCTCTCGACGAAATTTCCCCTCGACAACGAGGAGGGGGCCGTGGCCGCCGGATGCGGGATCTCGATCGACATCACGGAGATCAAGAAGGCTCGGGACCAAATGAAGCGTCTTTCGGACAGCATCATCGCCAGCCAGGAGAAGGAACGGGCCGCCGTGTCCCGGGAGCTCCACGACGAACTCGGCCAGGTGCTTACGGCGCTGCGACTCGATTCCGCGTGGCTCCGGGAGCGTTTTCGGGAGTCGGACGCCGGGGTCTCCCTGCGGACCCAGGAGATGTGCGACCTGATCGACAAGGCCATCGACGATGTCCGGGGGATGGCCACGAGGCTTCGCCCGGGGGTGCTGGACGACCTGGGGCTGGTCGACGCCATCGACTGGTATATCGACGATTTCGAGAAGCGCACGAAGGTGAGCGACCGGGTCGCGACGGCGGCCTACCGGATCGCCCAGGAGGCCCTGACCAACGTGGCCCGCCACTCGAAGGCGTCGCACGTCGACGTTTCCCAGCGGGCGGAGGGGGAGATCCTGACGCTCTCGGTGGAGGACGACGGGAGGGGATTCGATCTCCGGGAGCTTCCGGAATCGGCGGGACTCGAAGTGGCCGGGATGCGCGAGCGGGCGGAACGGATCGGCGGAGTTCTGGAAATCATGTCTCGGCCGGGAGAAGGGACCCGGGTGCGCCTGAAGGTTCCCGTCGCCGGCGCGGAGGAGGTCCTCCATTGATCCGGGTTCTTCTGGCGGACGACCACAGCGTGGTCCGGGACGGACTTCGTCGCCTCGTGGATGGCGCCGGCGACATGAAGGTCGTCGCCGAGGCCGCCGACGGGAGGGAGGCCATCCGGAAAACGAGGGAGTCCTCGCCCGACGTGGCCGTCGTGGACATCTCCATGCCCGGTCTCGACGGCCTGGAAGTCATCCGGCAGCTTCGCTTGGAGAACCCGAAACCGCCCGTCCTCGTCCTGACGATGCACGAGGAGGAGCAGTACGTCGTCCGGGCGATCGAGGCGGGGGCCATGGGGTACATCACGAAGCGGTCGGCGGCGGAGCAGCTGCTGCAGGCCATCCGCAAGGTCCACGCCGGCGGGCGCTCCTTGAGCGAGTCGGCGTCCGAGCCGCTGGCTACCCGCAGGGCCAAGGGGGCCGGGGCCCGTTCCCCCCTCGACTCTCTCCACCCGGGAGATCCAGGTGCTCCGGGGACTGGCGCTGGGGAAGAGCAACCGGGAGATCGCGGAGAGCTATTCGATCAGCACGAAGACGATCGATACCTACCGCACACGTCTTCTCAAGAAGCTGAATTTACGGAACAACGCGGAGCTGACGCGGTTCGCGATTCAGAACGGGATTGTGGAATGGTAGTCCCGCCCGCCCCGTATCGTAAGAAAAATTCTGACGTCAGAATCAAAATCGGCCCGATATTTCGGTTCCCCCCTTTTCAGGTATCCTTTATCCTTAAGGCCTTCTTACCACGGCTGGGTCGAGCGGAGAACGAAGTGCCAAGCCTCCGAACCTACAGAAAGGAGGGAACATCATGGCACCACTGAAGGGGGTACGGTTTGCCACTGCCTCGACGGTGATGAAGAAAAACGTCGTCACAATCGATGGCAAGAAAACGGTGGCTGACGCAATCAAGCTCATGGCCGGCGTTCGAAGGGCGCCTGTGTTCGACGGCAAGGACGTTATCGGAATCCCCGAATCCCGTGCGCACGGCAAGCGTGGCGCCGACGCGCCGGGTTGCGAATCGTCCGGTCTCCGGTCCTCCTACTGCGGTCCGTAAGTCCTTGGGAACGGGTCGGGTGAGAAGTCGGGGAAGAGCGGCGGCGCGCGGCCCGGAAGCACCAGCGGCTCGAAGCGTCGACCGACGTGATTTTATTGGCCCTTGCATAAATAATGGTACAGTTTATTATTAGAGTCTGGCGCCGTGAAAGAACCCTTCGAAGAGGTCCCGCCGGCTTCGCGTTTGTGAAAGAGAGGTAACGACGGCGTGCTCAAGTGTACGGAGACAGTCGGGGGCGAAGTTCGCCAGATCCCCGTACTTGGTGTGGCTCCAGACGCATTCCACAGGATTGAGGTCTGGGGCATAGGGCGGCAACCACTCGACGACGATCCGCTTCCGGGCGGCCAGCCAGGTCTGGACATTCTTTGCCCGGTGGGGGCGGTGTCGGTCCCAGAGGAGCGTGAAACCGGAGGGGATGTGTCGGCGCAGTGCCTTAAGGAACCGAAGGACTTCCGCGCATCGGATGTTGTGGGGATACTGGGCCCAGGAGAGGCCGAATCGGCGCCGACGGGGAGCCACGGTGAGGGCGCTGGACGTGGAGAGCCGGTCGCGGCGGTCCCACAGGCGGAGGATGGGCGTCCGGCCGCGGGGCGCTCAGGTGCGGCGGGCGTCCCATAGGGTCTCATACAGGGGAAGACACCATTGCCTCATTATTTACGCAAGGCACAATATGATCGGCACCCCTTCGCAGGGTGGCATCGATGATCGAGATCCGCTTTCACGGACGAGGCGGACAGGGCGCTGTGACGAGCGCGGAGCTGCTGGCGCACGCGGCCATCAGCGAGGGCAAGTACGCGCAGGCGTTTCCTTCCTTCGGCCCGGAGCGGCGCGGGGCGCCGGTGCTGGCGTTCGCGCGCATCAGCGGCGAGCCGATCTACAAGCGCGAGCAGGTCTACGAGCCGAACGTGGTGATCGTGCTGGACAGCGGGCTTTTGGCCCTCGTGAACGTCGAGGACGGCATGCGCGTGGGCGGCGTGCTGATCGTGAACACGAAGCAAAGCCTCGAGGAATTCAAGGGGAAACACTCCTTTTCGCACCGCCTCTGCCTGGTGGACGCCACGGGCATCGCCCTCGAGATCCTGAAGCGTCCGATCACGAACACCACGATGCTCGGGGCCATGGTCCGCGCGACCGGCGCCATCGACCTGACTTCGATGAAAGCGCCCCTGGAGGAACGGTTCGGAAAGATCGCCTCGAAGAATTACGCGGTCATGCAGGCGGCCTTCGACAAGTCGATTTTGGAGGGATATTGGAGGGATAGATGAAGCGACTTCCCACCTGGAAGGAATTTCCGCTCGGGTGCGTGGTGACGACGCCGGGCAGCGCGGTCCTGTTCGAGACCGGCGACTGGCGCAGCTTTTACCCGAGGACGGACGAGGACAAGTGCATCGCGTGCGGCGTGTGCTGGTTGTTCTGCCCGGACAACTCCCGGCGGAAGGTCCCGCGCAAGGTCAAGCGGCCCGGCGCGATGTACGCGGACTACTTCGACTTCAATTTCAAGTACTGCAAGGGATGCGGGATCTGCGCGGCGGAGTGCCCCTCCTGCGCCATCACCATGATCGAGGAGAGCGCGAAATGACCGGGCCCAAGCGGATCGGGATGGAGGTGTCGATCGCGATCTCCGAGGCGGTGCGTCAGTGCGACGCGGATGTGATCTCCGCCTATCCCATCACGCCGCAGACACACGTGGTGGAGCACTTGGCGGAGATCGCGGCGCAGGGACACCTCGATTGCGAATTCATTCCCGTGGAGTCGGAACACTCGGCGCTGAGCGCCTGCATCGGCTCCTCGGCGGTGGGCGCGCGGACCTTCACGGCGACGGCGTCGCAGGGCCTGGCGCTGATGGTGGAGATCATGTACATCGCCTCGGCGATGCGGATGCCGATCGTGATGGCGGTGGCGAACCGCGCGCTGTCCGCGCCGATCAACATCTGGTGCGATCACTCGGACGCCATGCTCGCGCGGGACACCGGCTGGATCCAGTACTTCGTGGAGAACGGGCAGGAGGCGTACGACATGACGCTCTGCTCGTTCCGCATCGCCGAGGACAACCGCGTGATGCTGCCGATTACGCTCAACTTCGACGGTTTCACGCTCTCGCACGTGATCGAGCCGATCGTCATGCTCACCGACGAACAGGTGAGGGAATTCCTGCCGCCCTTTACGCCCTTGTATCGGCTCGATCCCAAAAACCCGGTCGCGATGGGCCCGGTCGGCATTCCGGAAATCTACACCGAGGCAAAAAAGGCGCACGACGAGGCGATCCTGGCGTCCAGGGCCGTGATCGATGAGGTATGGGCGGACTTCGGAAAGCGGTTCGGCCGGCATTACCAGGCGGTCGAGCATTACCGGACCGAGGGCGCCCAAACGCTGCTGGTGGGCATGGGCGGGCTGACCGAAAGCATGCGGGGCGCGGTCGACTCCCTGCGCGACAAGGGCAAAAAGGTCGGACTGATCCGGCTGCGCCTGTTCCGGCCGTTCCCGCACGAGGACTTGCGCAAGGCGCTTGGCGACGCGGGAACGGTGATCGTGTTCGACCGGTGCCTGAGCACGGGCGGACCCGGGGGACCGGTCGCCTCCGAGATCAGGAGCGCGCTGTACAACCTGCCCAAAAAGCCGGCGATCGTCTCGTTCATCGGCGCACTGGGCGGCCGCGACGTTCGCACGAGCCAGTTCGCGGAGCTGATCGAGCGCAGCGAGGCGATCGCGGCGAGCGGCTCCATCCCGGATTATGAAATGGTGGGGGTGCGAGAATGAGCACGAATTTCAACATATTCGCGGCCCGGCTGCTTTCCCAGGACGAGTTGTTCACGCAAGGGCACCGCGCGTGCCAGGGATGCGCGCCGGCGCTGGCCATGCGGTTGATCGGAAAGGCGCTGGGTTTCAACATGATCGTGGCCAACGCGACCGGGTGCATGGAGATCATCTGCTCGCCGTATCCGTTCATGGCGTGGGCGGTGCCGTGGATTCACGTCGCATTCGAGAACACCGCGGCCGTGGCCTCGGGGATCGAGGCCGGGATCAAGGCGCTGCGGCGCAAGAAACGGCATTACATCGACACCGGCGAGAAGATCGCGATCGTCGGGATCGGCGGCGACGGCGGCACCATGGACATAGGGATCCAGGCGCTGTCGGGGGCGATGGAGCGAGGGCACGACTTCCTCTACGTCTGTTACGACAACGAAGCGTACATGAACACGGGCATCCAGCGTTCGTCGGGCACGCCCTTCGGCGCGTCCACCAGCACGAGCCCGGCCGGTACGCACAGCATCGGGCAGAACACGCAGAAGAAGGACTTAGCGGAGATATGCGCGGCGCACAACATCCCTTACGTCGCCACCGCGAACGTGGCGTATCCGTTCGACCTTATCGAGAAGATGCGCAAGGCGAAGGAAGCGAAAGGCCCGGCGGTGATTCACCTGTTCGCTCCGTGCCCCACCGGGTGGCATTGCACTGCGTCCTCGTCGATCAAGCTGGCGCGCCTGGCCACGGAGACCGGGTTGTTTCCGCTTTACGAGGTCGTCAATGGGAAATACGGGCTGAGCCTGGACATCGAGAAACTGCGCCCCGTGGAGGAATACGCGGCGATCCGGAACATCCGGGACTACCTGTACGACGAGACCGCGGGCTGCAAGGACGCGCAGGGACGATACCGGCACCTGTCGCCGGACCTCGTGGCGCGGATTCAGGAGCAGGCGCACGCGCGGTACGAGCGCCTGAAGGCCAAAGTCCGCATGACGCAGGAGTGGTGACGCATGGAACGGGAAACGGCAAAGATCGACGAATTCATCGCCCGGTACGGCCTGCACCAGGGCGCGCTGATCCAGGTGCTCCAGGACATCCAGGGGGAGTTCCACTACCTTCCCCGCGAAGCGCTGGAGTACGTTTCGGAGAAGCTGGGAACCCCGCTGGCCGTCGCCTACAACGTGGCGACTTTCTACAATGTGTTTTCGCTCCAGCCCAAGGGTCAAAATCACATTTGCGTATGCATGGGCACGGCGTGCCACGTTCGCGGGGCGCAGAGCATCCTCGACAAGTTCAGGCGCGAACTGAAGATCGAAGTGGGTGAAACCACGGACGACCTCAAGTATTCGCTGGACAAGGTCGCCTGCGTGGGCGCGTGCGCGCTCGGCCCCATCGTGGTGGAAAACGTTACGTATCACGCGCACATGAAACTGGACAAGGTAGGGAAGCTGCTGAAAAGGGGGGGCAGGAAGTGACCCGGTTGGCATCCTTCGACGACCTGGTGAAACGGCGCGGCGAGATCGCGGCCGGCCGGGCCCCGAACCGCGCCACCCTGGTTCTGGGGGACGGCACCTGCGGTCGCGCGTCGGGTTCGTCCGAGGTCCGCGCGGCGCTCTCGGAGGCGATTTCGAGTTTGGACACGGAAAAGCGCCTGGCATTTCGAACCACCGGCTGCCATGGCTTCTGCCAGATCGAGCCGAACGTCCAGGTTCTCCCGGACGAGACGCTTTACGTGCATGTGAAGCCCGAGAACGCGCAGTCCATCGTGGAGGCCGCGCTTTCCGGGAAAGTCCTGAAAAACCTCACGTACAAGGACGGACAGAAAAAGAGCTGCGCCAAGATTACGGATGTGCCGTTCTACAAGCGGCAGATGCGACTGCTAAGCGGTCTGAACGTGTACGTGGACCCGCTGCGGATCGAGGACTACATCGCCATAGACGGGTACCAGGCGCTGGCCAAGGCTCTTTTCACGATGACGCCCGACTTCGTCGTGGAAGAGGTGATCAAGGCCAATCTTCGCGGGCGCGGCGGCGGCGGCTTCCCGGCCGGTTGGAAATGGGATTCCGTGAGGAAGGCCGAAGGCGAGCCGAAGTACGTGGTCTGCAACGCGGACGAGGGCGATCCGGGCGCGTACATGGACCGCTCGCTTCTGGAGGGCAATCCGCACCTGGTGATCGAGGGCATGCTCATCGGCGCTTTCGCCATCGGCAGCCACGAGGGCTACGTGTACGTACGCAACGAATACCCGCTCGCGGTGCAGAACCTGATCGTGGCGCTCGATCAGGCGCGCGAGCACGGGCTTTTGGGGAAAAACATCCTCGGCAGCGGGTTCGACTTCGACATCAGGATCAACCGCGGCGGCGGCGCATTCGTGTGCGGCGAGTCGTCCGCGCTCATGCAGTCGATCGAGGGACGGCCCGGCGAGCCGATCCCCAAGTACGTGCACATGTCCGAGCGCGGGCTGTACAACAAGCCCACGAACCTGAACAACGTGGAGACCTGGGCCAACGTGCCCTTCATTGTGAACCGCGGCGCGGACTGGTACCGGACCATCGGCACGGAGGGAAGCAAGGGCACCAAGATCTTCTCGCTGGTCGGCAACATCAACAACACCGGCCAGGTCGAGGTGCCGATGGGCATCTCCTTGCGGGAGATCGTGGAAGGGATCGGCGGCGGCATTCCCAACCGCCGGAAGTTCAAGGCCGTGCAGACCGGCGGGCCCTCGGGCGGGTGCCTCCCGGCCGACTGCCTGGACGTGCCGGTGGACTTCGACCAGCTCACGAAGCTGGGGTCGATGATGGGCTCGGGCGGCATGATCGTCATGGACGAGGACTCGTGCATGGTGGACGTGGCGCGGTACTTCACCAACTTCCTGGTGGAGGAATCGTGCGGCAAATGCGTGCCTTGCCGCGAGGGCGTCATGCAGCTTCGGGACATCCTGAACGACATCACGCAGGGCCGGGGCCGGGAGGGCGACGTCGAGCTGATGGAGGACCTGTCCAAGGTCGTCATCGATTGCTCGCTGTGCGCGCTGGGCCAGTCGGCGCCCAATCCGCTTTTGACCACGATCCGCTACTTCCGGGACGAGTACGTGGCGCACATCCACGACAAGAAGTGCCCGGCCCGGCGCTGCACGGCGCTGATTTCGTTTCGCATCGACGCGGAGAATTGCACGGGCTGCGCATTGTGTAAAAAACAGTGCCCCACGGTCGCCATCGCCGGCGAAAAGAAAAAGACGCACGTGATCGACCCGGAAAAGTGCATCCGTTGCGGCGCGTGCTTCGAAGTGTGCAAATTCGACGCGGTCATCAAGGAGTAGGTCGTGAACGCCAAGGAACACACCCTCACCATCGACGGTCGATCGATCACCGTGAAGCGGGACACGCTCCTGATCGAGGCCTGCAAAAAGCTCTGCATCGAGGTTCCGACCCTTTGCCACAACGAGAACCTTAAGCCCTACGGCGTGTGCCGATTCTGTCAGGTCGAGCTGAACGAAGGAAAGCGCACGCGGCTCGTGCCCTCGTGCGTATACGAGATCCGCAAGGACGGCTTGACGGTCACGACCGATTCGGAGCGGATCCGAAACAACCGCAAGTGGCTCATCCAACTGCTGCTCGCGCGGTGCGACAGGCAAAAGGACGTGCTCGACTTCGCCGCGAAACACGGCGTCGCGCCCATCGAACGGCTCACGAAAAAGAACGACGACTGCATCCTGTGCGGGCAGTGCGTGCGGGCCTGCAGCGAGATCGTGGGTGTGGGCGCGATCGGCTACGAGAGGCGCGGCGAAAAGCGCGAGGTCACGTCGCCGTACCGCGACAAAAACCCGGTCTGCATCGCCTGTGGCACGTGCGTGTACGTGTGCCCCACGCATTGCATCGCCATGACGGAGGAAAAAGGTGTCCGCACGATCAGCCGCTACGCGGGCGAAAAGAAGATGGTCGTGCGCGAGGCCAAGATGCTCACGTGCGGGAAGTGCGGCAACTACTTTCTGCCGTCGCCCGTAGCGGAAGTCTTTGCAAAGAAAATGGGCATCGACCCGACCGTTTTCACCTGCCCGAGTTGCCGGTAATCCGGATAAAAAACGCCCGTTTCAAATTTTGAAGCGGGCGTTTCCGTGTAGGGAAAGCGAAACCCTCTCCTTTGCGTCAGCGATCCCGTCGATGGTCTCCGGGATGGGCGTTCGAGTATACTTAAGCCAATGGAAAAACGACAACCGAAGCTTCCCGCAGTGAGGTTTTTGATCCTGTGATCGGACACCTTGCCAAGAGCCCCTGATTTCCCGGACAAGGAGGGATCTCATGTCTGCCCAAGTTCCTCTTCATGGCAAACGCGGCGTTGATCTGCTGCACGATCCGGTATTGAACAAAGGCACAGCCTTCTCCGAGACAGAGCGGGATGGGTTGGGCCTGCGCGGCCTCCTGCCGGCACGCGTGTTCACGCAAGAGGGACAAGTGGCGCGTGTGCTGGAGAACATCCGCCGCAAGACCAGCGACATCGAGAAGTACATCTTCCTGGTCTCGCTGCAGGACCGCAACGAGACCCTGTTCTACCGCGTGGTCATGGAAAACGTCGAGGAGATGGTACCCCTCATCTACACTCCGACGGTAGGCCAGGGCTGTCAGGAGTTCGGACACATTTTCCGCCGCCCGCGCGGTATGTTTATTACGCACAAAGATCGGGGTCACGTCCGGCACCTTCTGCGGAATTGGCCGTACAGCGATGTCCGCATGATCGTCGTCACCGACGGCGAACGGATCCTCGGCCTCGGCGACCTCGGCGCGAACGGCATGGGCATCCCGGGGGGGAAGCTCTCGTTGTACACTGCCTGCGCAGGCATCCATCCCACGCAATGTCTGCCGGTAACGCTGGATGTCGGCACGAACAACGAGACCCTGCTCAAGGATCCTCTCTACATCGGCCTGCCGGAACGGCGCCTGCGCGGCCAGGCGTACGACGAACTGGTGGAGGAGTTTGTCACCGGCGTGCAGGAGATTTTCCCGAAAGCCTGCATTCAGTTCGAAGACTTCGGCAACGCGAACGCCTTCCGGCTGTTGCATCACTACCGGGACCGCGCCTGCACGTTCAACGACGACATTCAGGGCACGGCAAGCGTCTCGATGGCGGGGGTGTACTCGGCCATGCGCATCATCGGCAACAAGCTGTCCGATCACAAATTCCTGTTCCTCGGCGCGGGCGAGGCCGGCATCGGCATCGGCGACCTGATCGTGATCGGTATGATGAGGGAGGGGATGACGGAGGCCGAAGCCAGGCTCATGTGCTGGTATGTGGACTCGAAGGGCCTCGTCGTCAAGAGCCGGACGGACCTTATCGAGCACAAACGGCCTTACGCGCACGACCATGTGCCCGTCACCGATTTCCTGGCGGCCGTCGAATCGCTCAAGCCGACCGTCCTCATCGGCGTCTCCGGCATGCCGCGTACGTTCACGAAGCAGGTCGTCGAGGCGATGGCGCGCTTGAACCGGCGCCCGATCCTCTTCGCCCTCTCGAACCCCACCTCGAAATCGGAGTGCACGGCGGAGGAAGCCTACACGTGGTCGGAAGGCCGCGCGATTTTCGCGAGCGGCAGCCCGTTTCCCCCGGTCACGTACAAAGGCAAGACCTTCGTGCCCGGGCAGGGCAACAACGCATACATCTTTCCCGGTGTGGGCCTGGGCGTGGTCGTCAGCGAAGCCACGCGAGTGACCGACGAGATGTTCTTCGCGGCCGCGAAAGCGTTGGCGGACCTGGTCACGGAAGACGATCTCGCGGAAGGCCGCATCTATCCCAGCCTCGGCCGCATCCGGGAGGTCTCCGCCGCCATCGCCACGGCCGTCGCGGACGTGGCCTTCCAGCGCGGCCTGACAACGATTACGCCGCCGGCCGATCTGCCTGCGCATGTCAAAGCGCAGATGTACGACCCGACCTATGGGGAGTA
>DATEXR010000258.1 GCA_035256765.1 Candidatus Deferrimicrobiaceae bacterium
ACGGGCGCTGCCCCCTTCATGATGCTGGAGGCGGGCCTGCTCCCGGAAAAGTACGCCAGGAAGAGGGACGTGATCATGAAGACGACCGCGGCCGCGGCGGTCAGTTTGCTCAGGAAGCTGGTGGGTCCGCTCGACCCGAACAGGGTCTGGGAGGAGCCGCCGCCGAAGACGGCCCCGATGTCGGCCCCCTTCCCCGTCTGCAGGAGAATGATGAGGATGAGGGCCAGCGACACGACGATGTGCAGGATGACGATCAGGGTATACATTGCGTGTACGTCTCCTCCGTTATCGGTACTTCACGATTTTCGCGAACGAGGCGGCGGAAAGGCTCGCACCCCCGACGAGGGCCCCGTCGATGTCTTCCCTGCTCATCAGGTCGGCGATGTTCTCGGGCTTGACCGACCCCCCGTAGAGGATCCGGACCGAGTTTCCGGCCTCGTCCCCCCAGATCTTCTTCAGTGTAGCCCGGAGGAAGGCGTGGACCTCCTGGGCCTGCGCGGGCGTCGCCGTCTTCCCCGTGCCGATCGCCCAGACCGGCTCGTACGCCACCAGGACCTTCCCGGCGGCCGACGCCGGCACATCCGCAAGCCCGGCGCGAAGCTGCCTATCCACCACCTCGATCGTCTTTCCCGACTCCCGCTCGGCCAGCGTCTCCCCCAGGCACAGGATCGGGATCAGCCCCTCGCCGAGGACGGCCCGGACCTTCCGGTTCACCATGTCGTCGGTCTCGGAAAAGGATTGGCGGCGCTCCGAATGGCCGACGATGGCGCAGGCGGCCCCCGTGTCGCGCACCATCCGGGGGGAGACCTCCCCCGTATACGCCCCCTCCTCGGCGAAGTGGACGTTCTGCGACGCCACGCGGACGTTCGTGCCGCGGGTCAGGGACGCGACGGCTGCGAGGGAGGGGAAGGCGGGGGCCAGGACGATCTCCACGCCGGCCGCGTCCCCCACGAGGGGGGAAAACTCCCGGACGAAGGCCGCCGCCTCGTCCGCGGTCTTGTACATCTTCCAGTTGCCGGCGATGACCGGGGTGCGCATCCCCCTACGCCGCCTTCTCCACGTACTTGGCGAGGTCCACCAGGCGGCAGGAATATCCCCACTCGTTGTCGTACCAGGCCAGCACCTTCACCATCCTCCCTTGGATCACCTTGGTGGAGAGGGAGTCGAACTCCGCGGAGTAGGCGGTATGGTTGAAATCGACGGAGACCAGCGGTTCGTCGACGTACTGGATAATTCCCTTCAGCGGCCCTTCCGACGCCTTCTTGATCGCCTCGTTGACCTCCTCCGCGGTGGCCGGCTTCGACAGCTCCACCGTCAGGTCCACCACGGACACGTTGGACGTGGGGACGCGGATCGCCATCCCGTCGAGCTTCCCCTTCAATTCCGGGATCACGAGCGCCACCGCCTTCGCGGCGCCGGTGGTGGTCGGAATCATGGACAGCCCCGCCGCGCGCGCCCGGCGCAGGTCCTTGTGGGGGAGGTCGAGGATCTTCTGGTCGTTGGTGTACGCGTGGATCGTGGTCATCAGCCCCCGCTCGATCCCGAAGGCGTCGAGGAGCACCTTCGCGATCGGCGCGAGGCAGTTCGTCGTGCAGGAGGCGTTGGAGATGATCCGGTGCTTCGCGGGGTCGTACGTCTTCTCGTTCACCCCCATCACGAAGGTGGCGTCGGGGTCCTTGGCCGGGGCCGAGATGAGGACCCGTTTCGCCCCTGCCTTGAGGTGCTTTTCCGCCCCCTCCCGGTCGGTGAACTTGCCCGTCGACTCGATGACCACCTGCACCCCGAGTTTCTTCCACGGGAGCTCGGAAGGGTCCTTCGCGGCGAAGACCTGGACCTCCTTCCCCGCCACGACGAGCCGGTCGCCTTTCGCCTCGACCTTTTCGTCGAACCGCCCGTGGACCGAGTCGTACTTCAGGAGGTGGGCAAGCGTTTTCGCGTCGGTGATGTCGTTGACGGCCACGATGTCCAGCGCGGGGTCCTTGTACGCCGCGCGGAAGAAATTCCGTCCGATCCGCCCGAACCCGTTGATCCCGACTTTGACGGCCATGTCGCATCCTCCTGGAAAGGGAAGTTGATGAAGAAAGCGAAGGAAAAGCTAAATTTATACCGTTTCCTCTCCCTCTGTCAAATGGGCGGGGACACTCCTCAACGCGGGGGGGGACACTCCGGGGACACTCCTGATTCTATCGACGAGAAAAAAAGGAGTGTCCCCCCCAGTGATAGGAATGTCCCCCCTGGGAATGTCCCCGGTGACGATGCCCTGAAACATTTCCACTCCCGGTGCCAGAGGGGATGAAGAGTTCTTAGGAACGTCCCTGTTCTTACCACGAACGGAGCCCCCCTCCGAGGCTGCGGAGCGATAGCCGCGTCCGCCGCGCGGAGGAGTCCTTCGATGTAGGCAAAATCCCCGGGGCTTGACATTCCGAGGAAAATTAATACAATTGTTTCAAACTTATGTTTAAAAATATCCATTCCGAAGACGCCCGGACGGACCCCGAGGGGAAGCCGCTGTCCGAGCGGACCCGCGAGCGGCTGCTCGGCGCCGCGGGGGAGGTGTTCGCCGAGCGGGGGTATCGCCGCTCCACCGTCCGCGAGATTTGCCGCAGGGCCAACGTCAACATCGCATCGGTGAACTATTATTTCAAGGGGAAGGAAGATCTCTACGCAGACGTGCTGGAATCCTCCTATCACCAGGCCCGGGAGAAATACCACGAGGAGGATACCCCGGGACGGTCGGGAACGGCCGAGAGCAGGCTCTCCCGGTTTGTCCGCGTCTTTCTGCTTCGCATTCTCGACGAGGGCAGGCCGGCGTGGTTCGGGAAACTGATGGCGCGGGAAATCGTCGAGCCGACCGGCGCCCTCGACCGGGTCATCGACAGGGCGTTCCTGCCCCTTCATCGGTCCCTGGGGGAACTCGTGCGCGAGATTCTCGGGGGGGGCGGAGACGAAGCCCGAGTCCGGCGACACGTCTTCAGCATCCTCGGGCAATGTCTCTTCTACCGGCATGCCCAGCATGTCATCGCGAGGCTCTACCCGGACGTCCGGTACGACGCGGCGGAGATCGAGCGGACGGCCAGGCACATCACATCGGTTGCCCTTTCCGCGATGAAACCGCCGGGGGCCAGGAAATGAGGATCCTTCCGATGAATATTCCCCAGCGACATCCCCGATCGCATGTTGCGGTGTTCCTCGCCGCGGCCCTCCTTTCGGCGGCGGGGCCGGTCCTTGCGGAAGAGATCCCGATCACCCTGGACACGGCGGTGCGGGCCGCGATCGAACGAAACCTCGACCTGCGCGTGCAGGCGTTCACCCCGGCTCTCTCCGAGACCGACGTCCGCCGCGCCCGGGCGATCTTCGACCCGAACCTGAGCCTGCTGCTGGATCATCGCGGCTCGAATGCTCCCGCCGCCCCCGAATCCCCCTTCGTGGAGCGCAGTCGCTTCTTCGATGCCAACTTCTCCACGGACGTCCTCCTTTCCTCGGGAGCCACGGCCTCGGCGGCGTTCACGAACCTCTGGAGCCGCGACAACCCCGGCACCCCGCTCTCCCGGTACGCCCAGCCGCAGATTTCCCTTTCCCTCTCCCAGCCGGTCCTGCGGGGATTCGGGAAAGCGATGACGGAAAAGGACATCACGATCGCCGCGTATGCCAAGGCGTCCTCCCTCCTGCAATGGCGATCGGTTGCCATTTCCACGGTCGCCGCTGCGAGGGACGGATATTTCGCACTGGTCAAGGCGAGGGAAAACCTGGAGACGAGGAGGAGCTCCCTCGCCGTGGCGAAGGAGATTCACACGGGGAACCGGGCGCGGGTGAAAGCCGGAGTCCTCGCGGAGGTGGAGCTGCTCGACTCCGGGTTCGGCGTCGCACAGCGGGAGCAGGACCTTCTCGCTGCGGAGAAGAGCGTCAAGGACGCATCCGACAGCCTGTCGGTGCTGATCCAATACGGGGTCGGCTCGGAACTGGTTCCGGCGAATTCGATCCCGGTCGAGCCGGGGGAGATTTCCGAACAAGGGTCGATGGAAATTGCCCTCCGGACCCGACCCGATCTCCAAAACGCGAAGGTCGGCCAGGAAACCGAGGAATTCCGGACGAAGGTCGCCCGCAACGAGATGCTTCCCGCCGTATCCCTGACGGGGAGAGCCGGGCTCGAAGGGCTGGCCCCGGATTACGGGAACGCCCTCGACGATCTGAAGTCGGGGAATTCCCCGTTCTGGTCGGTCGGGGTGGGCTTCTCCTTCCCTCTCGGAAACCACGCGGCGAAGGCCGACCTGGCCGCCGGT
>DATEXR010000259.1 GCA_035256765.1 Candidatus Deferrimicrobiaceae bacterium
GGGTTCGAGGAGATCAACATGTGGGCGTCGTTCCACCACGAGCGATTGAACGGCGCAGGGTATCCCTTCCACCATAAGGGCGACGTCCTTCCCCTGGGATCCCGCATCATGTGCGTGGCCGACGTCTTCACGGCCCTTGCGGAAACCCGCCCGTACCGGGAGGGGACCGGACGGAGCGAGAATATGCCGATCCTGTACCGACTGGTCAGGGACAGCAGCCTCGACGCGCGGATCGTGGACGTGCTGAACGAGGAATACGAGAAGATCGACAGGATCCGGGTCGAGGCGCAGGAAGCGTACGCGGCCGAATACGAGCGCAGGTTCCCGAGCCGTACCGAAATCCGGATGAATTGAGCGACGCACGCTTTCCGGAAACGATCACGGAACTTTCAGAAAAGGATACTTCTCGATCTCTTCGCGGAAGATGACCCCCACCCCGCCGTGGTCCCCGAAGGTCTCCACCGCAACGATGGAGCGGAAACCCTGGAAGTCGACCCGGGAGGCGTGCCCCTGGCTCTCGTGGGCGGCGATGATCCGGCCGCCCATCTCCTTCTCCACCTCCTGCGTCGGGATCTCCCCCTTGTGCCCGCGGCGCTCGATGCGCACGTAGAAGGGGCCGGGGGGAACACGGCCGGCGATTCCGTCGATCACCCCGGACAGCCGCTCGCGGAACGTCTCCAGGGTGAAGGAGAAGACCTCGTCCACCGGGACGAGGCGGGCGACGAACCGCCATACCGGGTCCCGAACCTCCTTGCCCTTGCGCAGCTCCTCGAAGAACCTCGCGCGGTCCTCCACGCTCCCGACCAGGACGTCGCGGAATCCCATCGTGTGGAACCGGCCGAAGAACTTGAGTTCCTTCGCCGCGCCCCGCTCGCCGTTGCGGCGGCAGGTGACGACCACGTTCCAGGAGTGCATCCTACGCCCCCGCCCGGTACGAGCTGCGCACGAGGGGCCCGCACGCCACCCGGGGGAAGCCGATCGCGCGCGCCTCCGCCGCCAGTTCCCGAAACGTCTCGGGGGAAAGGTATTCCTTCACCCGCCGATGGTGGCGCGAGGGGGGAAGGTACTGCCCCACGGTGACCGAACGGCAGCCCGCCGCGAAGAGGTCCTCCATCACGCCGACGACTTCTTTCCTCGTCTCCCCGAACCCGACCATCAGGCCGGATTTCAGCGGAAGGCCGGGATCGATCGCGTGCGCGCGGGAAAGAAGCGCAAGGGACCTTTCGTAGGACGCCCCGGGGCGCACCTCGGGATAGAGCCTGGGCACGGTCTCCACGTTGTGCGCAAGAATGTCCGGGCGGGCGGCGACCACCGCCGCGAGGGCGTCCCGGTCGCCGGCGAAATCCGGCACGAGGAGCTCCACCGCGGGGGAGGAAGGCGACTTCCGAAGCTCCCCCACGACCCGGGCGAACTGCCCCGCCCCCCCGTCGGGGAGGTCGTCCCGCGTGACCGAGGTCACGACGATGTGCCGCCAGCCGAGTTCGGCGGCCGCCGCCGCGACGCGCTCCGGCTCGCAAGGATCCGGAGGCGCCGGGCGCCCGGGTTCAACGCTGCAGAACGCGCATCCCCGGGTGCAGATATCCCCCAGGATGAGGACGGTCGCCGTCCCCTCTCCCCAGCACTCTCCGACGTTGGGACACCGCGCCTCGCGGCACACCGTGCGCAAACCGTGCCTGGCAAGGGTCTCCGTCACACGGGAGACGCTCCCCCCGGACGGGGCGCGTACCGTGAGCCACGGGGGGCGCTTCCCGGGGGGGGGGCCGCTCACGAGAACCCCCGGAGATGTCGCCCGCACGATGCGGCCACCCTTTCGCAGACCTCATCCATCGGGACATCCCGTCCCGTGATCTCGGCCATCGAGGTCGCCTCGCGCCCTTTCAGCCCGCAGAGGTGGATCCGGTGGAAGTAGGACAGGTCCGTGGACACGTTCAGCGCGAAGCCGTGGTAGGTGACCCACCGTTTGACGCCCACGCCGATGGAGGCGATCTTTTTCCCGTTCGCCCACACACCGGTGAACCCCTCGTTCCGGCAGGAGGGGATGCCGAAGGCGTCGATGGCCTCGATCAGCGCGGCCTCGAGGCAGCGGACGAACCGGTGCACGTCGGGGCGTGCAAGGAAGACGATCGGGTACCCGACAAGCTGCCCGGGGCCGTGGTACGTCACGTCCCCCCCCCGGCCGACCCGCTCCACGGCGATCCCTTCCGCGGCCAGCGCATCTTTCGGGACGAGGAGGTTGGCCGGGTCGCCGGCGCGCCCGAAGGTGTAGACGTGGGGGTGGGTGAGCAGCAAGAGAGTGTCCGGCGTCTCCCCCCGCGCCCGGCGGTCGACAAAGGAAAGCTGCAGGTCGAGCGCCCGCCTGTACTCCAGGCAGCCGAGCCAGACGGTCTCCACGGCTTCGCCCCTAATGTAGCGTCTCGCAAATAGGCTGACGCACCGAGACCGTCGATGCGCTGCGCCGGCGAGGCGCGCGTCTGAGGCGTACTGGAACGAAGTACGCCGCAAGGAGCGCAACGAAGCCTTCGCTGCTGCAGCGGCGGTCGAATGCCAGGTTATTTGCGAGACGCTGCATTAGAGGTGGAACTCCCCCGCCTCGAGGATCTCCCGCACGCGGAAGAGGAAGCTGTTGCCGGTCACCCCGTCGACGATCCGGTGGTCGTAGCCGAGGCACAGGAACATCATCGGACGGATGACGATCGCGTCCTCGCCGTCTTTTTCCACCACCACCGGGCGCTTGATGATCTGCCCCATCCGCAGGATCCCGACCTGGGGCTGGTTGATGATCGGCGTCCCGAAGAGGTTCCCTTTAAGCCCCGGGTTGGTGACGCTGAAGGTCCCCCCGGAGAGTTCGTCCGGGAGGATCTTCTTCGCGGCGGCTCTCGCCCCGAAGTCCTCGACGGCCTTGGCCAGGCCGAGCAGCGCCTTCTCGTCGGCGTTGCGGATGACGGGGACGATCAGGCCCCGTTCCGTATCGACGGCGACGCCGACGTGGATCCCCTTCTTGATGACCGTGGTCTCGCCGACCACCTGGGCGTTCAGGACGGGGAACTCCCGGATCGCCTCGATCGCCGCCCAGATCACGAAGGGGAGATACGTGAGGGAGATCCCCTCCTTCTTCTTCGCCGCCCGGAACGCCGCCACCCGGTGCATGTCCACCTCGGCGAAGGTATGGACGTGAGGGGAGGTCCGCTTGCTCAGCACCATATGCTCGGCGATCATCTTCCGGATCGGAGTGAACGGGATCACCTGGTCCCCCTCCGGGGTGACCTTCGCGCCGGGCGGGGGCGGCGCAGGAGCGGGCTTCTTCTTCGGGGGCGGAGGCGGCGCGGGCTTCGCCTCAGGCGACGGGGCCGGTGCGGCCCCTTCCTCCCGACGGGCGAGGTACGCCTCCACGTCCTTCTTCGTCACGCGGCCGTCGATCCCCGTCCCCGGGATCCGCGAGATGTCGAGACCGTACTCCGCGGCCATCTTCGCCACTACCGGGGAGATGCGCACCTTCGGTTGGTCCTTTTCGGGCGGCGGCGCGAGCTTCGGCGCCTCCTTCGGCGGCTCGGTGCGTGGTGCAGGCGGAATGGGCGGTCCCGTCTTGCGGGCCATCGCCCCGGGGAACCCCTCCTCCTCCTCGTCCCACTTCTCGGGAGGCGGCTCCGGGGGCGGGGCGGCCGCCGCCTTCTCGGTCTCGATCCGGCAGAGGAGCTCCTGGATGGGGACCGTGTCCCCCTCCTTCGCGAGGACCTCCACGATCTTCCCCTCGACCGGGGATGGGATCTCGGCGTCCACCTTGTCGGTGGAGATCTCGAGAAGAGGCTGGTCCTTGGCCACGACATCCCCCACCTTCACCAGCCACTTGACCACGATCCCCTCGATCACGCTCTCCCCGAGCTGGGGCATCACGACGTCTACGCGCATCTTCCTTTCCCCCTTCGCTGGGGGGGGACACTCCTCAACATACAACTCGATATAGGAATGTCCCCCCTTGTCAGTACGCGGCAAGCTTTCGTACGGCTTCGGTCACCTTCTCCTGGTTCGGGATGATGTACTCCTCCATCGGCCCCGCGAAGGCGTTGTGAGTATCCTTCGAGGCCAGCCGCATCACCGGCCCGTCGAGGTGCTCGAAGAGATCCTCGGCGATGCGGGCCGCGATCTCTCCCCCGATTCCGCCGGTCCGCCTGGCCTCGTGAATGATGAGCGCCTTGCCGGTCTTCTTCACCGACTCCCGGATCGTCTTCCAGTCGTAGGGAAGCAGCGTCCGCAGGTCGATCACCTCGATGTCGATCTCGGACGCCATGTCCTTCGCGGCCTTCACCGCCGCGTGCATCGGCGGCCCATAGGTGATGACGGAGATGTCCTTCCCCTCCCTACGGAGGGCTGCCTTCCCGATCGGGACGACGTACTCCTCCTCGGGGAGGTCCTCCTTGATCCGCCGGTAGAGGAACTTGTGCTCGAGATAGATCACCGGGTCGTCGTCCCGGACGGCGGCCTTGAGCAGCCCCTTGGCGTCGTAGGCGGTCGACGGCGCCACGATCTTCAGGCCCGGCACGTGAAAGAACCACGCTTCCGGGTTCTGGGAGTGGAAGAGCCCCCCGTGGACCCCGGCGCCGCACGGCCCCCGGATGACGATGGGGCACGCGGTCTGCCCTCCGTGCCGGTACCGAAGCGTCGCCGCCATGTTGACGATCTGGTCGAACCCGCACGAGATGAAGTCGATGAACTGCATCTCCAGGATCGGGCGCATCCCCTGGATCGCGAGCCCCACGCCGGCCCCGATGATCAGGGTCTCCGAGATCGGAGTGTCGACGACGCGCTCGGAGCCGAACTTCTCGTGCAGCCCCTCGGTCGCCTTGAACGCGCCGCCCAGGACCCCCACGTCCTCTCCGAGAAGCATCACGTTCTCGTCACGCGCCATCTCCTCGTGCATCGCCTGGTTGATCGCCTGGATGTAGGTCACCGGCATCGCCTATCCCTCCGTGATCGGGGTCGCGTAGAGGTCTTCCATCGCCTCCGGCCCTTCCGGGTGGGGGCTCGCCTCCGCGAACGCCACCGCGTCGTCGACGATCTTCTTCACTTTCGTTCCCGTCTCCTCCCGGATCGCGGCGATGTCGTATTTCCTCTTCTCGAGATAGACCTCCCACCGCTCGATCGGATCGCGGCTCTCCCAGGTGATCAGCTCCTCCGCGCTCCGGTAGGTCGCCCGGTCGTGCTCCGAATGGCCGTGGTAGCGGTACGTCTTGCACTCGAGAAAGGTCGGCCCCCCCCCCGACCGGGCCCGGTCGACCGCCTTCCGGGCCGCCTTCATCACGGAGTGGAGATCGTTCCCCGGGCAGACCTCCCCCTTGAAGCCGTACCCGACGGCCCGGTCCGCCACATCCTCCACCGCGAACTGCAGCTCGTTGGGGGTGGAGTACGCGTAGAAGTTGTTCTCGCAGAGGAACACGACGGGGAGCTTGTAGATCCCGGCGAAGTTCATCGCCTCGTGCACGTCCCCCCGGCTGCTCGCTCCCTCGCCGAAGAAGGCGATCGCCACCCGGTCTTCCTTCCCGATCCTGAACTTGTACGCCGTCCCCACGGCGACGGGCAGCGTGGAGCCGAGCATCGACGTGGAGCCGAAGATGCAGCGGGAGAAATCCCCTCCGTGGAGAAAGGAGTCCTTCCCCTTCGAGAAGCCGTCTCGCTTGCCGAAGATCTGGGCCATCAGCCGGTTCGGGTCCGCTCCCTTGGCGAGGAAAGCACCCAGATCGCGGTGCAGCGGGAAGATCCAGTCGTCGGGGCGCAGGTCGTGGCACACGCCCACCACAACGGCCTCCTGCCCCTTCCCCGAGTAGACTCCGCCCTGGATCTTCCCTTGCCTGTCGAGGGCGGAGACGCGGCCCTCGAACTCCCGGATGAGGCGAAGCCAGAAATAGAGTTCCCGCTCCTTCTGCTCGGTCATGTCCCCTCCGCTCGCCTGCTCAGATGTCGATGGCCTCGCCGCCCAGCATCAGAGCCGCCTCCCGGATCGCCTCCGGCAGGGTCGGGTGGGCGTGCACGGTCTTGCCGATTTCGCGGAACGTCGCCTCGAGCGTGAGCGCCAGGCCGAGCTCGGCGATCAGGTCCGACGCGCCATGTCCTATTATATGGCACCCGATGACCTCGCCGTAGCGCTCCTCGGCCACCATCTTCACGAACCCTTCCGTGTGCCCCGACGCCACCGCCCGTCCCAGCGCCGTGAACGGGAACTTCGACACCAAGACCTTGATCCCCCTTCGTTTCGCCTCCTCCTCGGAGAGCCCGATCGTGGCCACCTCGGGCTGGCAGAAGATGCAGGCCGGGATCTTGTCGCGGTCGGGGGGCCTTGTCTCGTGCCCCGCGATGATCTCCGCGGCCGCCACCCCTTCCGCGGAGGCCTCGTGGGCCAGGAGCATCCCGCCGATGACGTCCCCGATCGCGAAGATGGTCGGGCACGCCGTGCGCAGGGAGGCGTCCACCTCCACGTACCCTTTCGAAAGCTTGACTCCGCACGCATCGAGCCCGAGCCCCTCCGTCAGCGGCTTCCTCCCCACGGCGACGAGGAACTTCTCCGCGGGAAGCCTCTCTTCCTTCCCCTTGAGGGAGACGGTGAGCTCCCTTGCCTCCTTGTCCAGGCTCTTCGCCGGGGCGCCGGTCAGCACCCGGATCCCCTGCTTCTGGAACGCCTTCTCCAGCTCCTTGGCCACCTCGCGGTCCGTGCGGGGGAGAAGCTGGTCCTCCATCTCGACCACCGCCACGTCGGCCCCGAACGTCCGGTAGATGTAGGCGAACTCGACCCCCACCGCGCCGCCGCCCAGGACGACGACCGAGCCCGGCATCGTTTCCTGCGCCAGCGCGTCGTCGCTCGTGAGAACGGTTTTACCGTCCGGCTCGATCCCCGGCAGCCCCCGGACCGCCGTTCCCACGGCGACCAGGATCTTTCCCGCCCCGATCTCCTCGTCACCGACCCGAACCGTCGTGGGGGAGGAAATGACGGCGTTTCCCGCGATCAGCTCGATCCCGTTCTTCCGGAAGAGGAAGGAGACCCCCCGGGACATCTTCTCGGACACCTTCCGGCTGCGGCGGATGACCTCCCCGTAGTCGACCGAGAGCCCCTTCACGACGATCCCGTACGCCGCGGCGTTCTTCATCTGCTGGTACAGGTCGGCGCTTTTCAGGATCGCCTTGGAGGGGATGCAGCCCCAGTTCACGCAGACGCCTCCCGGCTTGTCCCTCTCCACCACCGCCACCCGCAGGCCGAGCTGCGCCGCCCGGATCGCGGCCACGTA
>DATEXR010000260.1 GCA_035256765.1 Candidatus Deferrimicrobiaceae bacterium
AAGCAGCTTCGTCATCCAGAAATTCCTCTTTTCCCCCGCGGAGGAGAAGTTCGGCCTGCTGGTCCGCATCACCCAAGGAACCATGGCCTACCTCTCGGGTCTCATCGGGAAGCTGTCCCCCGAGTCGGTGCGTTTCGAGACCCCGACGGCCTCCATCGGGGTCCGGGGGACCCGCTTCGCCGTGAAGACCGGGGAACCCGCCTCGCGATGAAGGGGAATGGGTAGCCACGGCGTCACGACGGGACGGCGGGCGATGCCGCGCAAGTTCGCGGCCTGCTTCGCCATCCTGATGCTTTCCGCCGCATGCGCCACAGCCCCGAAAGCCCCTCCCCCACCGGTTCAGGACGTTTTCATCCTTCTCCCCGACGACCAGGGAAAAACCGGCGCCATCATCGTTTCGGGAGCGGGGGGAAAACGTCTCCTCTCGGAGCCCGGCCAGGCCGTGACCGTCGCGCCCGGTGCCCCCCCGGGCAAGCCCTTCATCATGCCCATGGAAGAGGTGCGCACCCTGGTCGGTCCGGCCCTCACGGCCCTCCCCAAGCCTCCGTTGCGGTTCATCCTGTACTTCCCGCACGACGACTTCGAGCTCACCAAGGAATCGCGCGCAAAGGTGCGGGAGGTGATCCGGGCCATCAAGGAACGCCCCCCGGGGGACGTCAGCGTGGTGGGGCATACCGACAGGGTGGGCACCCGCCGCTACAACTACCTACTCTCCCTCGAGCGTGCCCAGGCGGTGGCTTCCTTCCTCATCGCCGAGAGAGTGGACCCGTCCATCCTCGCGATCGATTCCCACGGGGAGGACAATCCTCTCGTCCCCACCGGCGACGAGGTTTCCGAGCCACGGAACCGCCGCGTGGAGGTGACGGTGCGATAAGGTGCGACGTCCGCCCCGGCTTCCCAACGTCCCCATCCTCCTCACCGGCGTCCTTCTCACCCTTCTCGTGGGAGCGATGTACCTATGGCCTCCTCCCCTGGTTCTTTTCCTGGAAGGGAAGATCTACGACTCCTTCCTGCGCTCCGCCCCGCACCGCTCCCCTTCCGGCTCCGTGACGGTCGTGGATATCGACGAATCGACCCTCGAAGGCCTGGGACAATGGCCGTGGCCCCGCTACCGCGTGGCGCTCCTCCTGGAAAAGATCCGGGAAGCCGGGGCAACCGCGGTGGGCCTCGACATGGTCTTCGCGGAACCCGACCGGACGTCTCTGGGCTCCCTCTCCGGAGAGATCCTCCGGGACCTCGGGGCAAAGATCGACCTGGCGGGACTCCCCCCCGAGGCGAGGAACAGCGACCAGGCTCTGGCGAAAACCCTGGCCGGCGGCCCCTTCGTCCTGGGTTATCACTTCGACTTCGACGCGTCGCGGGGGGAGTCGTGCGTTCTGCACCCGTTGCGCGCGGCGGTGCGTTCGGAATCGGGGACGGACGGAGCCGGGAGTTTCTTCGACGCCCCGGGGGTCGTCTGCAACCTCCCCGTCCTGGCACAGGCCGCGGACTCCTCGGGCTTTTTCAACGTAACCCCCGACCCCGACGGGGTGCTGCGGCGCATCCCCATGGTGGTCCGCCACCGGGGCCTCCTCTACCCGAACCTCGCTCTGGCCGTCTACCTGCGCGCCCGCGGCGGCGATCCCATCCTGGAGACGGGCCCGGAGGGGGTCGGTGCGCTGCGCCTGGAAGGGAGGAGAATCCCGCTCGACCGGGGCGGCAACCTCCTGGTGAACTACCGCGGCCGCCGCCGCACCTTCCCGCACGTCTCCGCAGCCGCTCTCCTCGACGGGACGGCGGACCCGGCCGCGCTGAAAGGAAAGATGGTCGTCCTGGGGACCACCGCCGCCGGACTCAAGGAGATCCGGACCACGCCGCTGGAAGCCTCCCAGCCGGGGGTCGAGATCCAGGCGACCGTCATGGACAACCTCCTGGCGGGGGACCCGATCGCGGTTCCCCGGGGGTCACGGGGGATCCAGATCCTTCTGGTCTTCGTCCCCGGCCTCCTCCTGACGGCGCTCATGGCCAGGGCCCGGGCGGTGTGGGGCCTGGCGGCAGTCGTTCCCGCATCGGCCGGCATCTGGCTCGGGGCCGACTGGCTCCTGGCCTATCGCCAGATTTTCCTCCCCCCGCTCATGCCGGTGGCGACCCTCCTGCTCGTATTCCTCCTGCTCACCTCCCTGCGCTTCCTGCAGGCGGACCGGGAAGTCCGCGAGCGGACCCGGAAGCTGGCCCTCACCCAGGGAGCCATCATCCAGAGCCTGGCTTCCCTGGCCGAGACCCGACACCACGAGACGGGCGGGCACATCCAGCGCACCCGGCATTACATGCGGGTGTTGGCCAATCGCCTGAAGGACCATCCCCGCTTCCGTCACTACCTGGATGACGCCGCGGTCGACCTCCTCTTCCGCCTCGCCCCGCTCCACGACATCGGCAAGGTGGGAGTGCCCGACGAGATCCTTCTGAAACCGGGCCAGCTGACCCCGGTGGAGTTCGAGAAGATGAAACGGCACACCTTGTACGGCTCGGAGACGATCCGGCTGGCGAAAAAACTTCTGGGGGAGGAATCCTTCCTCCAGATAGCCGACGAGATCACCCTCAACCACCACGAAAAGTGGGACGGCACCGGATACCCCCGCGGCCTCAAGGGGGAGAATATCCCCATCCCGGGGCGCATCATGGCGGTGGCGGACGTCTACGACGCCATCACCCACTACCGCGGATACCAGGCCGCATTCTCCCATGAAGAGGCGGTGCGCGTCATGGTCGGGGATCGGGGGACGCACTTCGACCCCGACGTGCTGGACGCCTTCCTGGAAGTCCAGGAGGAGTTCCGGCAGATCGCCGGCCGCTACCGCGGCGCATGCGTGGAGCCCAAGCCACCCCCCGGTTCCTGAGCGGTTCATGGGCGGGAAAGGATCCTAAACCTGAACCGCCGGGATTCCGATAAGAATCAGGCGGATGATTCACTCTTGGAGGACCCTGCATGTCCAGAGTCGGAAAGCGGCAAACCACTCTCGCGAGGAAGAAGATCCCCGAGGACAAATCCCGGCAACGGGAGGCGGAAGACGCGGGGGTCATGATGGCGGATGTCGCCCTGATGGAGGAACCTCGCTCTTTGGCGATTCCCGCCTTGCCGGATGCGATGAGGCAGGCAGGTTCCCTTCTCTCCCGCAACCGTTCCCTCGCGGTGCTCTACATCAACTGCTCCCGCATCAACAAGATCGAAAACCTCTGCGGCAAGAAATCCTACCTGGACATCATGGGGAAAATCCATGAGGTCATCACGGGGATGAAAGGGAACCAGATCCGCCAGGATGATCTCATCGTCGCGAACAATACCGGGAGCGACGAATTCACGATATTCCTCTCCGGCAAACGGACGGACATGGACTATTGCCCCTCCGACCTGGAAAGCCTCTGCGAACGGGTGACGGCCTATCTGAACCAGAGCGTTTTCCCGATCACGTTCCCCTATCTCCGGGGGAACCCGAAGATCTCCATCGGATACGCCGTGGTCATCCATAACCCGCTGATGCGGGAGGAGCGCCTCCTGAACAAGGTCATCGAAGACGCGAAGACCATGTGCAACTTCTTTGAGTTCAAACGGGTGATGCGGTACAAGGAAAAGCTCCAGGAACTCATCCTCAAGGAGAGCATCCGCACGATCTTCCAGCCGATCGTGGATTTTTCCCGGAACGAGATCCTCGGCTACGAGGCGCTGACCCGCGGCCCGGCGGATACGGAATTCGAAAACCCGTATATTCTCTTCGACGCGGCCGCCGAGACCGACCTGCTCTTCGAACTCGACCGGCTGTGCCGGAAGAAATCGCTGCAGAACGCCAAGGGGCTGAAAAACGCCCACCGACTGTTCGTCAACTGCCTCCCGTCCATGGTGCTGGACCCCGACTTCCGGGACGCCTATCTCAAATCCCTGCTCGAAGAGCTGAGGCTGAACACCTTCAACATCGTGTTCGAAATCACGGAGCGCGAGGCGATCGAGAATTACGATCTTTTCAACAAAGCGGTCCAGTATTACAAGGACCTGGGCTTCGCCATCGCCGTCGACGACACCGGATCGGGGTTTTCCAGCCTGGAAACCGTGGTCGAACTGAAGCCCCACTACATCAAGCTCGATCTTTCCCTGGTGCGCGGAATCGAGAAAAACATCCTGAAGCAGGAACTGATCAAGGCCATCCAGAGTCTGGCGGTAAAGATGGACTCCCTGGTGATCGCGGAAGGGATCGAGACCGAGGAGGAATTGAACACGCTCAGGCAGATCGGCGTGACCGTCGGCCAGGGATACTATTTCGCAAAACCGGGCCCGGCGTTCCCGCCCCTCCGATAAACGACGGACCGGCCAGACCCCGTCGCCATCCGGCAAGGACCCCGATAGAAGGCGTCTTCCCTTTCTCCGTTGCGGACAGGTGACGGCAGGATTTCGTCCCCTGGAATCGGGAAGACCCCCTACGTTCCGTCCACGGCAACCCCGTTCCTTGTTCCCCGGTCCGTGCGGGTCTATCCCTTTCTTCTCCCTCCCAGTGCCGCCCCGACCGTCTTGAGGCCGGCCAAGGCACCGTCGGGAACCGACAGGTGCGGATCGTCGATCCACGGTTCCCGGGGATTGATCCGGATGACCGTCACCCCCGCCCGGCGTCCGAGACGTTCGCTCAGGGCCCGGATGGTCGGAATGGCCGTACCTGCGCCCATTTCGACGACGACCGTCTTGCGCGCCCGGGATTCCTCCAGGAAGATCCCGAAGCGGGCTTCCTGGGCATCGGTGCGAACGCTCAGCCAGGAGAAATCGCCGAACATGAGGATATTGGGCCTCGCCACGCCGCCGCACCTTGCGCACAGGGGGATATGTGCGGCCCGCATGGTGTCGTGATCGACCGGGATTTCCTCCCGGTTCGGCCAGATCGCATCGGAGCATGGCCCCGTACACTGGAGGTGATGGATGGAACCGTGGACCTCCAGCACCTTTTCTTCCTCGAACCCCGCCTTCTGGAACTGGCCGTCCACGTTGGAGGTGACGACGAAATGCGTAAGGCCGAAGCGTTCGATCCACTGTTTCAGGAGAAAAAACCCTTCGTGGGGCTCCGCGTACCGGTAGAGGTTCGTCCGGTGGCCGTAGAACCCCCAGCCGAACGCAGGGTCGCGCAGGAAATGGACCGGGTTGGCGGCTCCCACGAACGATATTCCGAGCCGCTCGTACATCGGATACGCGTTCCAGAATCCCCGCTCCCCGCGAAAGTCCGGCAACCCGGAATCCACCCCCATGCCCGCTCCGGCGGTAACGACCAGGGCGTCGGCCCTCCCGATCGCATCGGCCGCACGTCTGCATGTCTCGGCGGTATCCATCCCGATCCCCCTTATGCACGCGTCGTCCGGATCATCTCCCGCGCACGACTTTCCTGACAGAGATTATGCGAAAAGTGGGAGCGGGAGCACAAGGGGAGCAACGGTCCGTGACGGGATATTGCGGCGTCCTCCCCTTGAGAAATTCCGGGTTTCCCGATACTATGCGTATGGGACCGCCGGAGATATCTTCACGAAAAAACAGGAAGAACGGACTCCTTGATCCGGAAGCTTTTCATCCCCCTATCGTGCCGGGTTTGAATATGAAACTTCTGCATTTCTACAGAAACCCCGCCCTCTCCGAAACGAAGAAGGCCTCTTTTCTCTCCTTCGCCAGGAAAAATGTCTCCCCTGGCATCAAGGGGATCGAATCGGAGTACTGTTTCAACATCGAGACGTCTGCGCCTTTGAGCGGGGCGGAACTCGACGCGCTTCGGTGGCTTCTTGCCGAGACGTTCGAGCCGGACCGGTTCGCTTCCGCGAGTTTCCTCGCGCCGGGCCCCGTCCTCGAAGTGGGCCCGCGGATGAACTTCACGACGGCGTGGTCGACGAATGCCGTCTCCGTCTGCCGGGCGTGCGGCCTGGACAAGATCAAGAGGATCGAGCGGTCGAGAAGGTTCAAGCTGCTTGCGGATTCCCGCCCCGGCGGAGACCGCCGGGAGAAATTCCTCTCCGAAGTCCACGACCGGATGACCGAATGCCCCTATCCCGAAACCCTTTCGACCTTCGAGACCGGAATCCGGCCCGAACCCCATCGCACCGTCCCTTTGATCGAAGAGGGGATCGCGGCCCTTCAGCGGATCAACGCGACGCTGGGCCTGGGGCTGGACGCCTGGGACATCGAGTACTACTACGATCTCTTCGTCAAGGACCTCAATCGCAACCCGACCGACGTGGAATGTTTCGACCTCTCCCAATCCAACAGCGAGCACTCGCGCCACTGGTTCTTCAAAGGAAGGCTCGTCGTGGACGGGAAGGAAATCCCGGAAACCCTGATGCAGATCGTCAAAACCCCCTGGAAGGAGAACCCGGGAAACAGCGTGATCGCCTTCCGGGACAACTCGAGCGCGATCCGGGGATACCGGATCAGGACGATCCTCCCGGAAAATCCCGGTTCGTTCTCCCGGTTCAAGGAGGCAAGCCCTTCCTATCACCTCATCTTCACCGCGGAGACCCACAACTTCCCCAGCGGCGTCGCCCCGTTCCCCGGGGCGGAGACCGGCACCGGGGGAAGGATCCGGGACGTCCAGGCCACGGGACGGGGGGGACTCGTCGTCGCGGGGACCGCCGCCTACTGCGTCGGAAATCTGCGCATCCCCGGCTACCGTCTCCCCTGGGAGGACCCTTCCTTCGACTACCCGGGCAACCTCGCCACGCCCTTGCAGATCGAGATCCAGGCGAGCAACGGCGCCTCCGACTACGGGAACAAGTTCGGCGAGCCCGTCATCCAGGGGTTCACCCGCGCGTTCGGACTGCGGCTGCCCGACGGGGAACGCAGGGAATGGATCAAGCCGATCATGTTCACGGGCGGAATCGGGCAGATGGATTCCCGGCACGTGGAAAAAGAAGCGCCGGAACCCCGGATGCTCGTCACGAAGATCGGCGGGCCCGCGTACCGGATCGGCATGGGGGGCGGGGCCGCGTCGAGCATGATCCAGGGGGAGAACATCGCGGAGCTCGATTTCAACGCCGTCCAGCGCGGCGACGCCGAGATGGAACAGAAGGTGAACCGGGTCATTCGCGCATGCGTCGAGATGGGGGACGATAATCCGATCGTCAGCATCCACGACCAGGGCGCCGGGGGAAATTGCAACGTCGTCAAGGAGATCATCTATCCGGCAGGGGCGAGAATCGAGATCCGGAAGATCCAGAGCGGGGATACCACCCTCTCCGTCCTCGAACTGTGGGGCGCCGAGTACCAGGAGCAGAACGCCCTTCTCCTCCGGCCCGAAAGCGCGGAGCGTTTCGAGGAGATGTGCCGCAGGGAGAAGGTCCCCTGCGCGTTCATCGGGCAGATCACCGGGGACGGGCGGATCATCCTGGTCGACGAGGCCGACGGAAGCACGCCGGTCGACCTCGACCTGGACAAAATCCTGGGCGACATGCCGCAGAAGACGTTCCGCCTCGCGCGGATCCCGCCTGCGCTTTCGCCCCTGAAACTCCCCCGGAACGCAACCGTCCGGGATGCGCTGATCCGGGTCCTGCGGCTGGTCTCCGTCGGATCGAAGCGGTTCCTGACGAACAAGGTCGACCGGAGCGTCACGGGTCTTGTCGCAAGGCAGCAGTGCGCGGGGCCCCTGCAGCTCACCGTATCGGATGTCGCGGTAATCGCCCAGAGCCACTTCGGTTTGACGGGCGCGGCCGTTTCGATCGGCGAACAGCCGGTCAAGACCCTGATCGACCCGGCCGCGATGGCCAGGCTTTCCGTGGGAGAGGCGCTGACCAACCTGGTCTGGGCGAAGATCAGCAAACTGGAAGACGTGAAATGCTCCGGGAACTGGATGTGGGCCGCGAAGCTCCCCGGAGAAGGGGCGAAGCTGGTCGACGCGGCGGTGGCGCTTCGGGACATCATGCTCGCGCTGGGGATCGCGATCGACGGGGGAAAAGACAGCCTCTCCATGGCGGCGAAGGTCGTCTCCCGGGAGGGAAGCGAAATGGTCAAATCCCCCGGGACGCTGGTGATCTCGGCCTATGCCCCCTGCCCGGACATCACGAAGGTGGTGACCCCCGACATCAGGAATCCGGGAAGAAGCCGGCTCCTGTTGATCGACCTCGGGAACGGCCGGGACCGGCTCGGAGGATCGGCACTCGCGCAGGTGTACGGCCAGGTGGGCGACCGGTCCCCCGACGTGGACGACCCGACGCTCCTGAAACGGGCCTTTCGCGCCGTCCAGGGGCTGATCGCCGAGGGTTTGGTCCTTTCCGGGCACGACCGCAGCGACGGAGGGCTTGTCACGACGCTTTTGGAGATGGCGTTTTCGGGAAACTGCGGGCTGGACGTCTCCGCGGAGGGCGACGGCCCCATTCCCTGCCTGTTCTCCGAGGAGCTCGGCCTGGTCATCGAGTACCTCCCGAAAGACGAAAAGGCCATCACCTCCCGGCTCGGGAAAGCGAAGGTCCCGTTCCGGATCCTCGGGAAGACGACGACGGGAAAGAGGATCAAGGTCCGTTCCGGCGGCCGGATCGTCCTGAACGAGGAGATGAGGGCCCTGCGGGAAATCTGGGAGGAGACGAGCCACCGGCTCGAAAGACTCCAGGCAAACCCGAAATGCGCCATCGAGGAGAAAAGGAACATCTTCGACCGGCCGGGACCGTCGTACAAATTCGCCTTCGTCCCCAAGCCCGCCTCCCCCGCCCTCTTCGGGAAAAAGGGGAAACCCGCCGTCGTGGTCGTCCGGGAAGAGGGAAGCAACAGCGACCGGGAGATGACGTCGGCGTTCCACCAGGCCGGGTTCGACGTCTGGGACGCGACGATGACCGACTTCCTCGAAGGAAAGGTCGACCTGGACCGGTTCCGGGGGATGGCCTTCGTGGGGGGATTCAGCTACGCGGACGTCCTGGACTCCGCCAAGGGCTGGGCCGGGGTGATCCGGTTCAACAAGGGGATCTTCGAGCAGTTCCAGAGATTCTACGAACGGCCCGACACGTTCTCCCTGGGCGTGTGCAACGGATGCCAGCTGATGGCGCTGCTCGGCTGGGTCCCTTGGGTAGGGATCGGGGACAGGGACCAGCCGAGGTTCATCCGGAACCTCTCGGGCCGGTTCGAGTCCCGGTTTTCGACCGTCCGGATCTTCCCGAGCCCCTCCCTCATGCTTAAGGGCATGGCGGGCTCGACCCTGGGGATCTGGGTCGCGCACGGGGAAGGAAGGGCCTATTTCCCCAGAAAGAAGACCCTCGGGAATGTGGAGTCCCTCTCGCTCGCTCCGGTCCGGTACGTCGACGACAAACGGAGAGTGACGATGAAGTACCCCTTCAACCCGAATGGATCGGCAAGCGGCATCGCCGCGCTTTGCTCCCCCGACGGCCGGCACCTGGCGATCATGCCCCATCCGGAGCGTACATTTCTCAAATGGCAATGGGGGTTTATGCCAGAAGAGTGGAAGAAAAACTTGAAGGCTTCCCCTTGGCTTCAACTGTTCCTGAACGCAAGGAAGTGGTGCGAAGAAGGCTGATCCACGCCCGTCCCCGGATCGGACCGGGCTGCGCTTCCTACCGTTTGGATCCCTCTTATTGCCCCGGGTGCCTCGGACCCGATCCCGCCCCCGTCCGGCCTATGGCCTGCGCGACCTCGTCCCGGTCCTCCCCCGAAAGCGTAAGGCTTGCCGCCCCGATCCAGCCGTTCACCTGCTCGGGCGTGCGCGCCCCCACGATGGCGCCCGTGACCCCCGGCCAGCATAATGTCCACGCCGTCGCGACCGCCTCGACCGTCGTCCCGCGGCGCTTTGCGATCGGCCGGAGCGCGTCCCGAAGCGCCAGATTTTTCTCCACGGCCGGCCGCTGGAAATCGGGCGAGCGGTGCCGCCAGTCGTCCGGAGCAAGGCGGTTCAGCCGATCGGCCGTCCACTTCCCGGTCAGAAGCCCCGACCCCATCGGGCTGTACACGATCACGCCGGTCCCCCCACCCGCGCACCACGGGATCTCCGCAGCCGCCGCCTCGCGGTGGATCATCGAAAAAGGCGGCTGGAGGGAGTCGACATGGCCAAGCTTCTCGCATCGGTCAAGAAGGGAGACGTCGAAGTTCGAGACACCGGCCCACCGCACCTTTCCCTCTTTCACGAGCTTCCCCATCTCTTCCCAGGACTGCTCCACCGGCATGCCCGTGCCGTCCGGCCAATGGAACTGGTAGAGGTCGATCCGCTCGACGCCGAGCCGGCGGAGCGACGCCTCGCACTCCCGACGGATCGACCCGGGACTCAGGTCCCGCCGGATCTCCCCCATCGGGTTCTTCTCGTCCCAGACGAGACCGCACTTCGTGAAGACGTACGGGCGTTCCCCCGCCGGTAGCTCCCGGAGCAGTCTTCCCACAAGTTCCTCGGAGTGACCGAGCCCGTATACGGCGGCCGTGTCGATCCAGTTGATTCCCGACTCCAGGGCGCGGCGCATCGTCGCAAGGGATGCCGCGTCATCCTGCGGGCCCCAGCCGAAGGCCCACCCGCCGCCTCCGATCGCCCACGCCCCGAAGCCGATCGGAGTGATCCCGGGGCCGTTCCTGCCGAATTTCCTGGTGGGAAGGGATGCCACGGTCGTCGACCTCCTTATTGGATGTCACGGTCTGCTCGTAAGACGATCGCGCATGGGCGGAGATTCCTGCTTCGTTCAACCCCGCGTGATGGCGATCGGAGGCTCCGCGGTCCCGCAACGTTCCGTGGGACCGCCGACCGTCAATCGAGATCGACGTCGCGCAACGGCTTGGTGACGGGCTCGCCCTGGCTTTTCTCCATAAACTCCTTGAACTTCTTGTCCATCGAGGCGCCCTTCTCCTTGTCGGCCCTGACGATCTCCTGATAGCGCGCCTCGACACGCTCCTTCTCCTCGCGAAGGAGCTTCTCCGCATCCTTCAGATCGGCGGCCTTTCGGGGATCCTGCGCCTCTTTCCACTCCCTGACGGTTCCCTCCCCGGCATCGATCGTAAGGGTCGATCCGCAACAGGGACAGGCCACCCGGATGGTCGTTTCACCGCTTTTCTTCATGGATGGAAACACCTCCTTCCCCTTCCGGCCTGACGAACAATCTCTCCGATTATAGCCGATCAGGAACGATGGCGAAGCATTTCCGGTGATGTGACGTTTTTGGGCATAATTCGGCACCCAATCCTGTTTTTTGCCCAATATCCGTCTCCGCCGTCCTCTTTTCCTAATGGTAACCTGTTGTTATTTAATTATATTTTCCTCTCCCCTCCGTTGGCATATATCTTTCATTAGAAAAGCGTCTGGTAGGGAAAGAAAAATCGGCATTCGGACTGCCAAGAGAGGTGAGGTCATGAAACACACGTCGTTCGTCGCGGTTCTTCTGGTTGCGTTATCCGTCCTGGCGTGGGCCCTTCCCGCCTCCGCCCAGGAGATCATCGGCATCGTGCGCAACTCCGAAGGCGAGGCCGCCATCACGCACGAGGGGC
>DATEXR010000261.1 GCA_035256765.1 Candidatus Deferrimicrobiaceae bacterium
ACTCCGCGGCGCTCGAGTACCTGCTCATGGCCGGGTCGGTGGGCGTGGCGCTGTGCGGGATCGGGCTCGCGTACTATCTGTACCGGGTCCGCCCGGAGAAGCCAGGGGAGATCGCCGGCAGGGTGCCGGGGCTCTACGACGTGGTGTTCCACAAGTATTACGTCGACGAGATCTACGACGCCGCCATCGTGCGAAGGATCGTGAACGGCTCGATCTGGCTGTGGGAGGCGTTCGACGCGACGTTCATCGACGGGATCGTGAACGGCGTCGCAGGCCTGGTGCAGAGGGTGGGCGACGCGACGAGACGCGTGCAGACCGGCGTGGTGGGGAACTACGCCCTTTCCCTGCTTCTGGGCGCGGTGATCCTCGTCGGATTCCTGATCTGGCCGTGAGAACGGCGAAGGGAGATTCTTAGGAGCGTGTGCCGATGACATCCGTTTTCCAGCCCGTGATGACGAACCTGCTTACCGCGGTGATCTTCCTCCCGCTCGCCGGGGCCTTGCTGCTCGTCTTCCTGCCGAGGGAAAACCACCGTCTCCTGCGCAACGTGACCTTCGCCGTCACGCTCGTGGAGTTCCTCCTGTCGCTGGCGGTGGCGATCCTGTTCGACGGGTCGACCGCCGCAATGCAGTTCGTCCAGAAGGTCCCCTGGATCCCCCAGTACGGGATCAGCTACCACGTGGGGGTGGACGGCATCTCCCTGTGGCTCCTTTTGCTCACCACGTTCCTGATGCCGATCACCATCCTGTCCACCTACACGTCCGTCACGAAGCACGTGAAGGAGTTCATGATCTTCATGCTCATCCTCGAGGTCGGGATGGTGGGGGTGTTCCTCGCGATCGACCTCTTCCTGTTCTACATCTTCTGGGAGACCGTCCTCATCCCGATGTACTTCCTGATCGGGGTGTGGGGCAGCGACCGGCGCATCTACTCGGCGATCAAGTTCTTCCTGTACACGTTCGCGGGCTCGGTGCTGATGCTCGTCGCCATCATCGCGCTCTATTTCCACCACTACGAGGTGACCGGGGTCTACTCCACCGACCTGCTGGCCATGCACGCCCTGGCCATCCCCGTGAAGCTCCAGTTCTGGATGTTCGCCGCCTTCGCGCTGGCGTTCGCCTTCAAGGTGCCGATGTTCCCGTTCCACACGTGGCTCCCCGACGCCCACGTCGACGCCCCCACCGCGGGGTCGGTCATCCTGGCGGCGGTCCTGCTCAAGATGGGGACGTACGGGTTCCTGCGGTTCGCGATCCCCCTGTTCCCCGTCGCCGCCATGGACCTGACGCCGCTCATCGCGACGCTCGCGGTGATCGGGATCATTTACGGCGCCCTGGTGGCGATGGTCCAGAAGGACATCAAGAAGCTCGTGGCCTACTCCTCCGTGGCCCACCTGGGGTTCGTGATGCTCGGGCTGTTCGCGTTCAACATCCAGGGGATCGAGGGCGGCATCCTCCAGATGGTCAACCACGGGATCTCGACGGGGGCCCTCTTCCTCCTCGTCGGGATCCTCTACGAGCGGCGCCACACCCGCCTCATCTCGGAATACGGGGGGCTGTCGAAGGTGCTCCCCCTGTACGCCGCCTGCTTCATGATCATCACCCTCTCCTCGATCGGGCTGCCCGGGATGAACGGCTTCGTCGGGGAGTTCCTCATCATGGTGGGGGCGTTCCAGCCGATGCGGGCGCTCACGGTGGTGGCGGCCAGCGGCGTCATCTTCGCGGCGGTCTACATGCTCTGGATGTTCCAGCGGGTGATGTTCGGCACGATCACGAACGAGAAGAACCGGCACCTGCCGGACATGAACGCGCGGGAGGTGGCCTACATGCTCCCCCTCCTCGTGTTCGTCTTCTGGATCGGCGTCTACCCCCAGACGTTCCTGCGGAAAATGGACGCCTCGGTTACGGCCCTCGTGGCGCGGATCGAGACGCAACGTCAGGCGGCGCTCGCCGGCTCCCCCCCGGGGGAGACGCTGATCGCCCGCTACTTGAACGCGGGGAAGTGAGGCAACGATGGGACCGATCGCCTTGGATGCGGCGACGCTTCTGAAGAGCGTCTATAGCATCATCCC
Organism: Candidatus Deferrimicrobiaceae bacterium; assembly: GCA_035256765.1. Classification (NCBI taxonomy): domain Bacteria; phylum Candidatus Deferrimicrobiota; class Candidatus Deferrimicrobia; order Candidatus Deferrimicrobiales; family Candidatus Deferrimicrobiaceae; species Candidatus Deferrimicrobiaceae bacterium. Next base: position 2,069 of record DATEXR010000261.1, read on the forward strand.
CGAGATCCTCGTGGTGGCGACGGCGCTCTTCGTCCTCTTCCTGGACGTGGTGATCCCCGAGGAGAACAAGCAGGTCCTCTGCGGGGCGAGCCTCGTCGGCATCGGCATCGCCCTGTTCTCCGTGTACGCCCTCGGGCAGGGGAAGATCGAGGGTTTTTCCGGGATGATCGTACACGACGGATTGGGCGCCTTCGCCGACGTCGTCATCCTCTCCGCCTGCGCCTTGACCCTGTTGATGGCGACCGGCTACTCCGAATGGGAGGGGACGCAAAAAGGGGAGTTCTACTCCCTCCTCCTGCTCTCCACCTCGGGGATGATGTTCATGGCCAAGGGGACCGACCTGATGACGGTTTTCCTCGGGCTGGAGACGCTGTCGATCCCGATCTACGTTCTCGTCGGCTTCCACCGCAGGCGGATGTCCTCGATCGAGGGGGCCCTGAAATACTTCCTCCTCGGCGCCTTCGCCTCGGGGTTCCTCCTGTACGGAATCGCCCTGATGTACGCGTCGACCGGCACGACGAAGATCCCCGTCCTGGCCACGATGCTCTACGACTCGCGGATCGTGGAAAGCCCGCTCTTCCTCCTCGGGACGGGCCTGCTTCTCGTGGGGCTCGCCTTCAAGGTGTCGCTGGTCCCCTTCCACATGTGGACGCCGGACGCGTACGAAGGCGCCCCGACGGTGGTGACCGCCTTCATGTCGGCCGCGGTCAAGGCGGCCGCCTTCGCCGCGCTCATCCGGGTGCTCCTGGTGGCGCTGCCCGGCGTGCAGCCCGTCCTGTGGAAGGTCCTCTGGGGCCTGGCCGTGCTGACGATGACCGTGGGGAACCTGTCGGCGCTCGTGCAGGACAACGTGAAACGGCTGCTCGCCTACTCCTCGATCGCCCACGCCGGGTACATCCTCGTCGGGCTCGTCTCCGGCGACGTCCTCGGCGGACAGGCCTCCCTGTTCTACCTTCTGGTCTACGCCTTCATGAACATGGGCGCCTTCGGCGTGGTGATCCTCATCGCGCAGAAGGAGGACGAGGGGTACGACATCCGCAACCTGAAAGGAATCGGCTTCCGGTACCCGGCGCTCGGCGCCCTGCTCACCCTCTTTCTCGTGTCGCTCGGGGGGATCCCCCCGACGGCCGGGTTCGTCGGGAAGTTCTACCTCTTCAGCGCCGCGGTGAAGAACGGCTACCTCTGGCTGGCCGTGATCGGGGTCTTGAACAGCGCCGCCTCCATCTACTACTACCTGCGCCTGGTCGTGTACATGTACATGATGCCCGCGGACAAAGAGGTGCCCGTCCCGCGCCCGCCGCGCTTCTATTTCTCGATGGCCCTGTGCGCCTCCGCGGTCGTCGTGCTCGTCCTGGGGATCGTCCCCCGCTCCGTGCTCGAGATCGCCGAGCGCTCCGTCATCTCTCTCCTGATGTAAGAACAGGGACCTAAGAACAGGGACGTTCCTTCTAAGAACTCTTCCGCCCCTGCGGCGTTCGCCACCGCCAGAGAAGTCCCGGCTCGGTTTCGCCTCCGGGGTCACGCTTGCAGGGGGGCGGCCCTTCCGGAATCGAAACCGGCGGAAAGGCATCCCTGTTATATATTTCGATATCGGGATGTTCACGTCGAACGCAAGGG